>JASHPP010000534.1 GCA_030038035.1 Trebonia sp. | reverse complement strand
CGCGGGCTCCCACGCCCCGGCATCGCCCGCGGCCCGACCGGACCCCTCAGCGGTGCAGGCGCCGCCTGTCGCAGCGGCGTTGGTCGCCCTGGCTCCGGCTCCCGCGCGCCAGCTACCCCCCGCTGCCCGGCCGGCCCTCGCCGCTGCCCCGGACCCCGGGCCCACGACGCGAGATTCATGATGGGGGATAGAAACCCACCTTTAAAGGTGGGTTTCTATCCCCGCTGACGAAAGCCCGTGCGATCGGGCCGCTACAGGCCGCGCATGCGGCGGGACACCTTGCGGATGACTGGCAGGGCCGCGAAGTACGTGCCCGCCAGCGAGCTGCCGCTGACCGCGAGGTCGACGGAGATCCGGCCCTGCTTAGCCCAGTAGACGTCCTTGAGGTCGAGCAGCAGCGCGAACTCGTCCACGATGAGGGCAAGCGCGGCGCCGTAGGCGACCGCGGTGCCCGGGTGGCGGCGCAGCTCCTCGGTGCCGCGGACCGCGATCGCGCCGACGCCGGCCAGCATGCCGATGCCCCACATGTAGTGGTGCAGGTGCTCACCGCCAACGCTGAGGTTGCGGAACGGTCCCTTGCCGGCCTTGATGGCGTGCGTGACGCCCCGCACCCCGCCGAACACCGTCGTGAACGCCATCCAGCTGATCAGCGCCGACTGCTGGCCGCTGTCGAGCTCGGTGCGAAAAGCGTCGCGTACCTCCGCGACGACCGATCGTCTCTCCATTCAGGGGACAATACCCATCCGGCGGCCCGGATGTTACGTTGCAAGGACACGAACACGGAAGGAGCCGGCGATGACTTCCAGCGGGCACGCGCTGCTCGTGGTCGACATGCAGAACGGGTTCTGCCACCCGGACGGGTCGTTCCCCCGGGTCGGCCGCGGCCTCGAGGGCGCCATGGACGCGGTGCGCAACGCCGCCATCGCGGTCGGCCAGGCCCGCCGCGCGCATATCCCGGTCGTGTTCACCAGGCACGTTTACCGTCCTGGACGGCCCGACGAGGGTGCCGCGCTGATCCGCAACAGCCCCGAGCTGGCCGGCGTGGCAGGCCTCGCGAACGGCACCTGGGATGCCGCGGTATGCGCCGAACTCGGGTGCGGTCCTGACGACCTCGTGGTGGACAAGGTCCGCTTCGACGCGTTCCAGTGGACCTCGCTCGAGCCGCTGCTGCGGGGCCTGGGCGTGACGGACCTGATGATCTGCGGCGTGGTGACGAACATCTGCGTCGAGACGACCGCGCGTTCGGCGTTCATGCGCGATTTCCCCGTCACCCTGCTCGAGGACTGCTGCGCGGCCAAGACCCGCCGCCTGCACGAACTGTCCGTCGAGGTGCTGAGCAGCTACGAGCTCGCGGAGATCGTCAGCGTCAGCCGCGGCTTCGACGCCGCAGACCCGCGCGGCGCGGCCGGCCGCCTGCCGTCCCCGGTCATGGCGTCCGCGTAGCCAGCCGCAGCCAGGCGTAACAGCGTGCAGCAAGACGTAGCCAAGACGTGGCAAGGCGCGGTAAGGAAGTGAACTCAGCGGGTGGCCAGCCGCCAGAGCAGCCGCCAGCCGAGCAGGAACAGGCCGAGGAACGCCAGCGCGACGACAACGAACGCGACCGCGGTGCCCTGGCCCGCGATCACCCGCAGGGCCATGCCGAGCGCCACGGCCGACAGCCACGCGGCCACCCCGGCCGGCGCCAGGGCGACCGGCGCCCGCCAGGCGCGCGACAGCGCCCAGCCGGCGACCAGGCCGCACAGGAACGGCCACGCCGTCGACGCGATGCCGCCGAGCGCCTCGCCCTTGGCGTGGCTGGCCCGCCCGATGATCACGAAGACGAGCACGCAGCAGATGTCGAGCAGCACTGGCGCGATCCGAGCCGGGCGCATGCAGGCAAGGGTACGCGGATCGTGCCCGTAACGAGCCACCCCGTTTCGTTCCGTCCCTGCTAGTCCGTGACACACCGAGCGGGGGAGCGGGGGAGCGGGGGAGCCCGCCGACAACGCTGCTTTCTTGCGCGATCATGAGGCTATGGGCACCTGGGTGGTCCGGCTGGACGCCGCCGGCGGCGGCCCCCGGCTCGCTGTGAAGGACTGCATCGACGTGGCTGGGCTGCCGACGACAGCGGGCTGCCCGGTTGTCGCCGAGATGGCCGAGCCGGCCGGCAATGACGCTTCGGTGGTGGCGTCCGCCAGGGAGGCGGGCGCGCGGGTCGTCGGCAAGACCGGGCTCACCGAGCTGTGCTGGTCGGCGAACGGGGTGAACCACTGGGCCGGGACCCCGGTGAACCCAAGGGATCCGCGGCGGGTCCCTGGCGGCTCCTCAAGCGGATCGGCGGTGGCCGTAGCAACGGGCGAAGCAGACACTTCATTCGGAACGGACAGCGCTGGCTCCGTACGGATACCCGCCGCATGCTGCGGCGTCGCTGGGCTCAAGACCGCGTGGGGCCGGGTCTCCGTGAAGGGCGTGTACCCGCTGGCGCCGTCGCTTGACACCGTCGGGCCGCTTGGCGCGGACGTGTCGGCGGTCGAACTCGGGATGGGGCTGATCGAGCCGGGCTTCACCGTGCGGCCGTGGCGTGGCGCGCTGACGGCCGGGCGGCTCGGGACACTCGGCCTCGAAGGCGTCGTGGACCCGGCGGTGGACGCGGCCGTGGACCGGGCGCTCGCCGCGGCGGGGGTAATCGTGACGCGCGTCGCGTGGGGTGACTTCCGGGAGGCGCTGGCCGCGGCCGCGGTGATCATCGACGCCGAGGGCTTCCGGACCAATGCCTACCTGATGCCGTACCTGTCTCAGCTCAGCCCGCACGTCCGGCGGAACCTCGAACGCGGCGCCCGGCTGAGCCGTGCCGACCGCGCGTCGGCGGACCGGACCAGGGAGGAGGTGCGGGCCGCGCTCAGCAACGTGCTCGCTGACTTCCCCGTCCTCGTGCTGCCGGTACTCGCCGGGCAGCCGCCGCTGATCGGGGGGCGGGGGTTCGCGCTCACCCTGCTGACCGCGCCGGCCAGCCTGGCCGGGCTGCCCGCGCTCGCGCTGCCCGTGCCCGCCGTCGGCGGCGTGATCGCGGCGCTGCAGGTGATCGGGCCCGACGAGGAGACAGTCCTGGCTTTCGGGCGGGTGATCGAGGCGGCCGCAGCGGCCGGCTGAGCCGCCCGCAGCAGCCACCCGCGGCCTCAGCCGAGCTGCGGGATGATCTCCGCGGCGATCTGCCCGGCATGCTCAGGGACCTCGTACAAGGGCGTGAACAAGATCAGCTCCGCCCCCGCGGCGGCCACCGACCGCACCGCGGCGACGCAGTCAGCGACCGTGCCAGCGGCCGCCGCCTCCTCGATGGCAGGCACACGGCGCCCGTAGATCCCCGCAAGCGCGGCGTTGACCCGCTGCCGCGCCCGCGCCGCGTCGGAGTCTATGCCGATGTAAATCCGCTTGGCGATCGGGAACTCGGCCGCGGGGCGCCCCGCGGCCGCCAGCGCTTCCCGCACGACCGACACCTGCGCGGCGAAGGCCGCCGTCGATGACGACCCCGCGCCGAAAAAGCCGTCGCCGAGCCGGACCGCCCGGCGCAGCGCACCGTCGCCCGACGCGCCGAACCACAGCCGCGGGTACGGCTTCTGGGCCGGCTTCGGCTCCATCCGCGCGTCCTTGAGCTGCCAGAACTCGCCGTCGAAGGTCACGCTGTCCCGTGTCCACAGCGCCTTCGTCAGCGCCAGCCCCTCGGTGAACCGCGCGAGGTACCGCGAACGGTCAACGCCGAACGCCGCGAACGGGCGCTGCGGGCCGCCCGTGCCCACCCCGACCTCCAGGCGCCCGCCGCTGAGCTGGTCAAGCGTGGCCAGGCTCTTGGCCAGGTGCACGGGCGAGTGCAGCGTCGTCACGAACACCACGCAGCCGAGCCGCAGCGTGGACGTGCACGCGGCGGCGTACGTCATCGCCTCGAGCGGCGACAGCTGCGGGGACGCGCTGAGCGTCATCTCCTGCGTCCACGCGCTCTCGTAGCAGCCGAGTGCTTCAGCGCGGGCGAAGTAGGCGCGAAATGCCGCCGGGTCGAACTCGCCGTCGGCGTAGAACTGCGGGATCGAGATCGCGAACCTCATGGCGGCATCGTAACTAGCCGGGGCGCCGTGCGCCCCTTATGTGACCGTTGTCCTATATCTTCCGGGTATCCCAACGGCGCTACGGCGGAATAACGTACGAAGTGAGACTTGAGGACCCCAACGGGGCGGTGCCGCGGTCGGCGATCCCGGCCGCTTTGCCATGCGCGCGTCCCGTCGAACCGTGAAAGGGACGCGAATGCCCGACGCATCGTCCACCAATGGCTCAGTAGCGCTGCGTTACCAAGGCGGCGAGCTCGAGCTTCCGGTCAAGCCCGCGACCGAGGGCGCAGCGGGAATCGAGGTGACGAAGCTGCTGTCAGCAACCGGCATGGTGACGCTTGACCCCGGCTTCGTCAACACCGCCGCGTGCTCATCGGAGATCACCTACATCGACGGGGACGCGGGCATCCTGCGCTACCGCGGCTACCCGATCGAGCAACTGGCGGAGCAGTCGAACTTCCTCGAGGTCAGCTACCTGCTGATATACGGCGAGCTGCCGACCCAGGCGCAGCTGGCGCAGTTCACGCAGCAGGTCACCAAGCACACCCTGCTGCACGAGGACCTGAAACGGTTCTTCGACGGGTTCCCGCGCGACGCGCACCCGATGCCCGTCCTGTCGAGCGCCGTGTCCGCGCTGTCCACCTTCTACCAGGACGCGCTCAACCCGTTCGACGAGCCGAACGTCGAGCTGTCCACCGTCCGGCTCCTCGCCAAGGTGCCGACGCTGGCGGCCTACGCCTACAAGAAGTCGGTCGGGCAGGCGTTCCTGTACCCGGACAACTCGCTCGGCCTCGTGGAGAACTTCCTGCGGATGACCTTCGGCCTGCCGACGGAGTCCTACGAACCGGACCCGGCCGTCGCCAAGGCGCTGGACCTGCTGTTCGTGCTGCACGCCGACCACGAGCAGAACTGCTCCACGTCCACCGTCCGGATGGTCGGCAGCAGCGAGGCCAACCTGTTCGCCAGCATCTCGGCCGGCATCAACGCCCTGTTCGGGCCGCTGCACGGCGGCGCCAACGCGGCCGTGCTCGAGATGCTCGTCGACATCAGGAACAGCGGCGGCAACGTGGACGACTTCGTCGCCAAGGTGAAGGACAAGCACGAGGGCGTCAAGCTGATGGGCTTCGGCCACCGCGTGTACAAGCACTACGACCCGCGCGCGAAGATCGTCAAGGCCACCGCGGACGAGATCCTGGACAAGCTCGGCACCAACGACCACCTGCTCGACCTCGCCAAGCAGCTGGAGGAGCGGGCGCTGTCCGACGACTACTTCATCTCGCGCAGGCTCTACCCGAACGTCGACTTCTACACCGGGCTGATCTACCGGGCGATGGGCTTCCCGACCCGGATGTTCACCGTGCTGTTCGCGCTCGGCCGGCTGCCCGGCTGGATCGCGCACTACCGGGAGATGATCAAGGACCCGGCGACGAAGATCGGCCGGCCGCGGCAGGTCTACACCGGCCCGGCCGAGCGCGATTTCCTGCCGCTGGAGAAGCGCTAGCCAGTCCCCGCGCCGCCCGCTACCGCGCCGGATGCCCCGCTGGATGGTCAGCGCGGTAGTGGGCGGCCAGGATGTCGTCGCCGAAGTCGTTGGCCGGGTTCCGCCACACCGAGTGGATGTGGTTCCCGCCGCCTTGCGTGTTGTCCAGCTCGATCAGCAGGTCCGGCCCCTGCACGCGGTAGTAGTGCCGCTCGCCGGGCGCCGTGCTGCCCGCCCACGCGAACGCCAGGTGCTCCGCCCCGGCCGCGAGCACCCGGTCCAGCTCCGCCGCCGCCACCTCGGCAGGCAGCCGCCCGGCGAAGCCCGCCACGAGACCGACGAGCGCGTCCAGCCGCCTGCTGTCAAGAGCCGACCCGGGCACGCCCTTCGGCCCGTCGCGCACGTAGCTCAGGATCGACCGCTCGGTGTCGTCGATCGTGTAGTCGGGCTCGGGCTCGAACACGTGGTCAGGCAGCTCCACGGCGCCGATCCTTGGCACGATGCGGGTGGCGAAGTCCGGCGGCGGGCGATCGTAGATCACCGCGGCCGCCCGCTGCGCCTGCGACAGCGAGTTCACGAACGCGTACCCGCGCTCCTCGTCGTCCGCAAGCGGCGCCAGCGTGCCGAAGCCGGCCGGCACGCTGCCGAGCATGCAGGGGGTGGGGGACAGGTACCGCCCGCCGGTGACGGTGAAGTTCAGCACCACGTGGTGCCCGGCGAGCTGCCACCCCCACGGCTCGCTCCGGCCCGGCGTCCCGAACACACGGAAACAGTATCGCCCCGGATCGAACAAGTGCGCGATGGCCGGCGCGGCGGCGAGCATCAGCGCCCGCCTGACGTGCTCCATCGCCATGATCGAGACGACCTTCGCGTAGCCGGGCATGCTCACCGAGGCGACGATGAGCTGGTGCGCGAGCTTGCGCTGCGGGTCGGAGAGGGAGCCGATGGGCAGCCCGTCCCGCACCGGCTCGGGCAGGTACGACCAGTCCCGCCGCACCCCGTCGAGCTCAAAACCGTTATCCAGAACGGACCGTTGCGCCTCATCGAGGCCCGCCATGAACGCGGTGGCCGCGGCGGCCATCCGGGCGGCGGTCTCCGGCGCGAGGTACGGTTCGCCGCTTGTCGCCATGGCCGCCTCCGCGCCGCCGTTGGTTGGGATCACACAGTTGTTATCGCACGGGCCCTATGTATAACGTAACGCCGTGACCGAAGAGCCGACGGCGGCCGCGGAACAACTGTCGGCTCAGCAGGCGGCTGCGCGCGCCGACCCCTGGGACGACCCGCGGCTGCCCTGGGTGGGCAAGCCCCGGCGGGTGGACATCCTGTGCTGGGCGGGCATCACGATCAGCGGCGTGTACTACCTGATCCTGCTGCCGTTCCGGGCCGCCCTCGTGGGCACGCACCCCGTGCTGCTCGAGCTGCTGAACGGCTCGACCGAGGCGATCGTGGCCGCCGCCGCGTTCGCGCGGGTGGGGCACGGCTCGCTCGCCGTGGTCATGCTCGCCTCGATCCCCGGCCTGATGAAGTTCGACCCGCTCTACTGGTGGGCGGGCAGGATCTGGGGCGAGCGGATTATCCTGCTGTTCTCCGGCCGGCGCAAGCACGGCCAGAAGTTCATCGCCCGGGTACGCCGGTGGGGCCGCTGGTTCACCTGGCCCGCGGTCGTGGCCGCGCCGTTCCTGCCGGTGCCGAACGCGATCGTGTACGCCGTGGCCGGCTGGGCCGGGATGAGCCTGGCGACCTTCGTCATCCTCGACGCGATCGGCTCGCTGCTCTGGGCGGGCATGCTGGCTGGCCTGGGGTACGCGCTCGGGCACCACGCGGTCGTGGTAGCGCAGGCGATTTCGCGGTATGGCCTCTATGTCTCAATTGCGATCGTCGTACTTGTGGTGGCGGGACAAATGCGCGGTGCCCGGCTGCACCGTTAGCTGCACGTTACAAATGAACGTGCATTCGGCCTTGCATCTGCATGGCCCCTCGGGCAGGATGTGTGCTGCGTCGATCGCCCGGACGACGCTGGAACCCACCATCGGGGTCGCCATGAGCGTGAACCAACTCGTACAGCTGCCCACCCGGACCAGGATCGACCCTGCGGCCCGCAGGCCGATGGAGCTGCCAGCGCGGTTGGACTGCGGATCTGGGCGCCCGCGTGTCGTGCGGATGCCAGCTGACTGGTGGGACTCGCCGTCCGCGGTGGTGTGCCCGCTCAGCCGCGGGCCGCAGGCCTCTCGCGCGGCGCGCCGCCTGACCCGGAACACGCTGCGCGAGTGGGGACTTGCCGCGCTCGCCGAGGACGCGGAGATCATCGTCGGGGAATTCGTGGCGAACGCCGTCACGCACGGCGTCCCGTCGACCCCTGAGCGCAAGTCGGCCGGGGAGAACTTCGGCCTGCGGCTGCTGCGCCGCACCGGCGAGGTGATCTGCGCGGTGCTCGACCCGAGCGACGCGGCGCCCGTGCTGAAGGACCCCAGCGGAGCCGAAGAGGCCGGCCGCGGCCTGCAGATGGTGGACGCGCTGAGCGACGTGTGGGGCTGGAGCCCGGTGGCCGGCCGCGGCAAGGCGGTCTGGGCGATCCTCTTCTGTGCGTAACCGCCTGACCCGGCGCGCGGAGGGGGGTGGCGGATCAGGCGGTTAATCCTCGGGGACGGGACAGGCCACGAGGCAGCGCTGCTACCCTCGCAGGACGGCGACGATGCGAGAGGGAGGCGAAGCGTGATGCCCTGGACGTGGCGGTATGAGAAGGCAGACGGCGCGGTCGTGAACGGCCTGGGGCTGCAGGACGCGATCTTCGCCAGCCAGGGGGACGCGGAAAGCTGGCTCGGCGAGAACTGGCGCGCCCTGCTCGAGGCGGGCGTTGATCAGGTGACGCTGCTCGACGACGAGCGCAAAGAGTACGGCCCGATGAGCCTGCACCCGGAGGCCTGACCGCTGCCTGCCGCGGGTCGCGGGGCTGCTCTCACGACGGGCGCTTCGCCGGGCTTTCCGTGCGGCTCGGGTCGCGCGTCACCACGTCCCCAAGCGCCTCATCGATCGCGCGCATCAGGTCTGGGTCAAGCTTCTTGCCGGCCGCCCCGACGTTGTCCTTGACCTGCTCCGGCCGGGTGGCGCCGACGATCGCCGCCGACACCGTCGGCTGCTGCAGCACCCAGGCGACCGCGAGCTGGGCCGGCGTCAGGCCCGCCTCGGCCGCCAGCGCGGGCAGGGCGGCCACGGCGCCCAGCACCGGCTCGGTCAGCACGCGGCCGATGAATCTGGCGCCGCCCTGGTCGGTGGCCCGTGAGCCGGGCGGCGGCTGCGCGCCCGGCTTGTACTTGCCGGTCAGCACGCCCTGGGCGATGGGGGAGAAGACGAGCTGGCCGAGGCCCTCCTGCTCGCACAGCGGGATCACCTCGGGTTCGATGACCCGCCACAGCATGTTGTACTGCGGCTGGTTGGACACGATCCGGTCAAGCCCCATCTCGGCGGCGATGCGCAGCGCGGCGGCGATCTGCCCGGCGCGCCACTCGGACACGCCGACGTACAGGGCCTTCCCGGCGCGCACGAGGTCGTCGAACGCGCGCAGCGTCTCCTCCAGCGGCGTCTCGTAGTCGTACCGATGCGCCTGGTACAGGTCCACGTAGTCGGTGCCGAGGCGGCGCAGCGAGTTGTGCAGCCCCTCGGTCACGTGCTTGCGGGACAGGCCGCTGTTGTTCGGGCCGTCGCCGCGGGGCCAGTAGACCTTGGTGCAAATCTCGACGGTCTCGCGGCGCACCCCCTTCAGCGCCCGGCCAAGTACCTCCTCGGCCACCCCCCCGGCGTACACGTCGGCGGTGTCGAAGGTGGAGACGCCCTCCTCAAGAGCCGCGTGGACGCACGCCCGCGCGGCCTCCTCCTCGATCTGGGAGCCGTGCGTGATCCAGTTGCCGTAGGCGATCTCGCTGACTTTCAGCCCGGACTTGCCGAGATGACGGTATTGCATGGGAAGACCCTATCGATGCCGCCGGCTTCTAGTGAGCCGGTCCCCGGTTGCGGGGTCAGCGTGCAGTCGCCTGCCCCGGCCCCGCGCTGTCCCGGCTGCCCCGGGCACATCGGGCGCCCCGGGCGCGCCGCGGTTTCCCCCGCCGCCGCGCCCCGCGTGTACGGTCCCGTTTGACCCGTGATCATGTTCCATGGGCGGTTTCCGGGGGGTGGTTCACGGCTGGACGGGGAAATGTCGGCTATGTGCCCGCTGCTGGCGGGGTTGACCCGTGACCTGCCCTGCGCCGCGAGGGGCCAGCGGCCACGGCTGGCACCTTCTGTGACCGAAGACGGCTCACGTGGTGACCGCAGCACTCACGGTCGGCTCACTAGCCGGGCGGCTCCGCCGCCCGGCTAGAACGGGTCGCCCGGCTTGAGCCTGGGTGCGGGCATGCGGAACCGGCGGATCTGCAGAGCGCGCATCACCGCGTACGTCGTCATGCCGCGGGTGGACTCGTTAGGGAACCGCTCGGCGGCCAGCTTGTGCAGCGCACGGCGGATCACGAACGCGTCGACGGCGACGACCGCGATGAGCACAAGCACGAACGGCGAGACGTAGTCATTGAGCACTTTGTTGCGCGACAGCAGCGCGACCAGCAGCACGAGCAGCACGTACATGTAGTACTCGCTTGGCCGCCTGTGCGCGTCCACGTAGTCGCGGGCCAGCTTGCGGATGGGGCCGCGGTCGCGCGGGCCAAGGGCCCACTCCTCCCCGCGCCGCATGGCGTTCATCCGCCGGTCGCGTTCGGTCCGCGCCCTGGTCTTCTCCTCCGGCGTGGCCTTGCGCTTGGGCGCGGTGCCCGTGCTCGGACCGCGCCCGCTCGTGGTGGACCCGGTGATGGACTGGTACCTCGTGCGCTCGGCCTCACTGCGCTTGGGCGTGGGCCGGCCCTTGCCCGTCTCGGCGGGCGGCCTGGTCTTGGCCGGGGCTTCCTGGCTGGTCGCGCCCGGGGAATCCTGGGCCTTGCCGTCGGTCGCCCCGGCGCTGCTGCGTCGGAACACGGGCATAGCTTAAAACCTCCTGCGGGTGATCGTGGCCGGGGTAGATAAGTGGCTAACCACGCGCGGTAGCGCGTAGGGTTGATTGCGATGAGCAGGCGGCAATACGCTGCCGCCGACGGCGCCGTGCCGCCCGGGGCGGCGCACAGCTTGATGAAGGGGACGGCCGCGTCTATGAGCGTGATGAAGCGAGTCTCGCTGATATTCCGGGCCAAGGCCAACAAGGCGCTGGACCGGATGGAAGACCCTCGCGAGACCCTGGACTATTCGTACCAGCAGCAGGTCGAGATGCTGACCCGGGTCAGGCGCGGGGTCGCGGACGTGGCCACCTCGCGCAAGCGGGTCGAGCTCCAGATGAACTCGCTGCAGAAGGAGGTCGACCGCCGGGACGGCCAGGCGCGCGACGCGCTGAGCAAGGGCCGCGAGGACCTGGCGCGCGCCGCCCTGCAGAACAAGGCCAGCCTGCAGGGGCAGCTCAACGACCTGCAGGGCCAGTACGCACAACTGCAGGAGCAGGAAGAGAAGCTGACCCTCGCGTCGCAGCGGCTGCAGGCCAAGGTGGACGCCTTCCGCACGAAGAAGGAGACCATCAAGGCGACATACACCGCCGCCGAGGCGCAAACGCGTATCAATGAGGCCTTTTCCGGAATTTCCGAGGAAATGGGCGATGTCGGGCTGGCGATCCAGCGCGCCGAGGACAAGACGGCGCAGATGCAGGCGCGGGCCGGCGCGATCGACGAGCTGCTCGCCTCTGGGGCGCTCGAAGACCACGTCGGCGGGACGCAGGACGCTATCCAGATGGAACTCGACCGTATCGGGGCCGGGTCGGACATCGATGCCGAGCTGGCCAGGATGAAGGGCGAGCTATCGGCGAACGCGCCCCGGCAGATCGAGGCCAATTCCAACGGGGGCCCGGGCGCCGCGGACGGCACGGGAACAGCGGAGCCGCAGACGGCCGAGCAGCCGCAGGCAGGTGACGGGTCGTGATAGTGCGGATTCTGGGCGAAGGCCAGTTCCTGGTCGACGACGACGTGGCAGCCAAGCTGTCCACGCTGGATGCGGCACTGGACGCGGCCGTCGAGAAGGGCGACGAGCCCGCGTTCAAGGCGGCGCTCGACGCGTCGGTCCACCTCGTGCGCGAATCGGGGGCGCGGGTGCCTGACGACACGTTCGTGACGGCGGACGTCATCTTGCCGTTCTCGGACGCCACGATCGCCGAGGTGCGCCAGCTGCTGGCCGACGGAAGGATCCCTGGCGACTCGGTCGGCCAGCCGTAGCCGCCCTGTCATAGCCGGCCTGCCCGCGGAAAATCCGCTGTGAGCGGACACACGTCGCTCTGGGCGGACTTAGCGGAAGCGTTCAGCCTGCGTTGGGCGTTGTACGGGTAGATTTGCTTGTGGAGCCAGGCACGCGACAGACAGGACGCGGAGCCTGGCGCGATCGGAGGTGCCAAATGGCGCGTACGAGGTATGCGCCTGACCGGGGTCTAACCGTCCGCATGACGCTGACGATGTTCCTCCTCGGGCTGGTGTTCGTCGCGTTCGTCGCCCTCATCATCGGCATCATGGCCGCGGTGCACGCTTCTGGCGCCGCGATCGTGGTCATCGCCCTCATCTTCGGCGGCGGCGCCGCGTTCATATCGCTTTTCTACTCTGACAAGATCGCGCTGGCCGCGGCAGGGGCCAGGGAGGTCTCCCCGCAGGAAGCGCCGGAGCTGCACGGCATCGTGGACCGGCTGTGCGCGCTCGCGGACATGGACAAGCCGCGGGTGGCGATCGCCCCCACCCGGATGCCCAACGCGTTCGCGACCGGGCGCAACAGCAAGCATGCGGTGCTGTGCGTCACCGAGGGGCTGCTGCACGGCGGGCTGACCAACGAGGAGCTCGAGGGCGTGCTCGCGCACGAGCTGTCGCACGTGGCGCACAAGGACGTCCAGGTGATGACCTACGCGTCGCTGCTGGCCATCGTGGCCGGCCTGCTCGTGCGGTTCGCGTTCTACTCGGAACTGTTCGGCGGCGGCCGCAGGAGCAACAACCAGAGCGCGCTGCCGATCCTCTTGGCGATCATGCTGGTGTCGGCGGTGGTGTACGCGATCAGCTTCCTGCTGATCCGGCTGCTGTCCCGGTACCGCGAGCTGTCCGCGGACCGCAGCGGAGCGCTGCTGACCGGCCAGCCGAGCGCGCTGGCGAGCGCGCTGGTCAAGGTGAGCAACGGGATGGCGCGCATCCCGACGCAGGACCTGCGCTCCGCCGAGCCGCTGAACGCGTTCTACTTCGCCCCAGCGATGAAGCTCACCCGCGGCGGCGGTGCCGGCGGCGGTGGCGGGCCGAGCCTGGCCGCGATCTTCTCCACGCACCCGTCGCTTGAGCGCCGGCTCGCGGAGCTCGAGAAGATCCAGCGCCAGCTTGGCCAGGCGGCCCCCCGGTAATGGGCTTCCTCGACGTCCTGCTCGGCCGGACCAAACCGGTCCAGCCGAAGCTGGACGACCTGTTCGCGCTCCCGTCCGCGGCGATCACGCTGCAGGCGGCGACCGGGTTCACGCCCACCGGGTCGGGTTCGGTGTGCTTCCGGTCGGTCGAGGGCAAGACGTTCTCCGACATCCAGGACGACGTGCGGGACCTGCTCAACATGGACACGGGAAAGCCGGGCGGCGGCTTGCCCGTGGAGGTGAGCCGGGACTCCTACGGGTTCACCTGGCTGGTCAGCTCGCACATGTCCGACGAGCTGGACGCGCTGGTCACCGACCTGCATGCGGTGAACAGCGCGCTGGTGGACAACGGCTTCGGCCCGCAGCTCCTGTGCACGCTCGTGGCCTTCAGGGACAGCGCCGAACGCAGGCTCGCGCTGGTGTACCTGTACAAGCGGGGCACGTTCTACCCGTTCGCGCCGCTGTCGGGGGAGCACCGCGACAACGCGCTGGAGCTGCAGATGAAGGGCGTGCTCGGCGATGACCTGAAGATCGAGCCCGACCTGACCAAGTGGTTCCCTGTGTGGGGAGCGCCCGGCATCTAGGGGCGCTCGTGCGGAATGCCGGGCCCGGGCATATGGTTGATGAGGAACGACAGTGCCGCGCGGGCGGCAGAACCGAGACGGGAGCAAGTCACAGATGACCGTTCAGGACGAAGCGACGCGCGAGGGCGTCATCCTCACCGACGCCGCCGCCGTCAAGGTCGGCGCGCTGCTGAGCCAGGAGGGCCGGGATGACCTGCGGCTGCGCGTCGCCGTGCAGCCGGGCGGATGCTCCGGACTGCGTTACCAGCTGTACTTCGACGAGCGCTCGTTCGACGGCGACATCGTGGCGGAGTTCAGCGGCGTCGAGGTGGTCACCGACAAGATGAGCGCCCCCTACCTGACCGGCGCGACCATCGACTTCGTGGACACCATCGAGAAGCAGGGCTTCACGATCGACAACCCGAACGCGACGGGCTCCTGCGCCTGCGGCGATTCCTTCCACTGACGCACGCCGCGCGCGGTAACCTCGCTCAATGCGCATAGCCGTCACCGGGTCGATCGCGACCGACCACCTGATGATGTTCTCTGGCAAGTTCACCGACACGCTGATCGCTGAAAAGCTGGACAAGGTGTCGGTGTCGTTCCTCGTCGGCGACCTGGAGATCAGGCGCGGCGGCGTCGCGGGCAACATCTCGTTCGGCCTTGGCTGCCTGGGGCTTAAGCCGCTGCTTGTCGGCAGCGTAGGCGCGGACTTCGCCGAATACCGCGCCTGGCTGGAGGCGCACGGCGTCGACACCTCCGGGGTGCAGACGTCGGCGACGCGGCACACCGCCCGCTTCACCGCCACGAACGACACCGAGGGAAACCAGATCGCGTCGTTCTACCCCGGCGCGATGAGCGAGGACAGCTCGATCGACATCGCCTCCTTCGCCGCCGCGCATGACGTCGAGCTGGTGCTGATCGGCGCGGGCGACCCGGCCGCGATGCAGCGGTTCACCGCCGACTGCCGCGCCGCGGGCGTCCCGTTCGCCGCGGACTTCTCCCAGCAGGTCGCCTTCCTCGACGGCGAGTCGATGCGCCCGCTCATCGACGGCGCGGCCTACCTGTTCTGCAACGAGTACGAGGAAGCGGTCATCGAATCCAAGACCGGCTGGAGCAACGCCGACATCCTGGAGCGCGTGGGCACGCGGGTCATCACGCTCGGCTCGGCCGGCGCCCGGGTGGAACGGCAGGGGGCGCCGCCGGTCGTCGTCGGCCCGGTCCCTGACGCGAAGTTCGTCGAGCCGACCGGCGCGGGCGACGCGTTCCGCTCCGGCTTCCTCGCCGCGACGGCCTGGGGCTTGTCCACCGAGCGCGCTATCCAGCTCGGCAACCTGATGGCCGTCCACGTCCTGGAGACGATCGGCCCGCAGGAGTACGACCTCAAGCCTGGCCCGCTGACCGAGCGCGCCGCCGTCGCGTACGGCGACGAGGCCGCGAAGGAAATCGCCGCCCACCTGGTCGCCTAGCCAGCCGCCACGGTTTTCCCTTCTGTCCCACCCGTCCCGCAGGGCGGTGGGCGGCCGGGATGACAGGCGTGACCGGCAGTCGGCTGCGCCGGCCTCGCGGAGCGGGTGGTCCCGCGGAGCGGTAGCGTAGCCGCATGGGCGCGCTCGCATCGGGATACCATGGACCGCCACAGCTGACGCTCGGGCGCGCATTCACCCAGTGGACCGCCGACGTGCCGATGATCGCGCTCGTCGTCGTGCTCGGCGCATGCTACCTCGCGGGAGTCTGGCGGGTCCGCCGCGGCGGCGGCAGCTGGGCGACCGGGCGGGCGGTGGCATTCTGCGGGATCGGCCTTGGCGCGCTGGTGCTGGCCACGATGTCCTGGATCGGCGCGTACCAGGGGGTGCTGTTCTACGCCCGGGCCACGCAGACCGTGCTCCTGGTGCTGCTTGTGCCGCTGTTCCTGGCCATGGGCAAGCCGCTCACGCTGCTCGGTGCCGCGTACCCCGCCGCCGGGCGGCGGGTCGGCAAGATCGTGCGCAGCCGCGCCGCCGTCGTCGTGACGTTCCCCGCGATCACCACGCTGGCGCTGGTCGCCGTGCCGATGACGATGTACTTCACGTCCTGGTACACGGCGGTCTTCCACAGCGGGACGACGCGCGAGCTTACCTACCTCGTGCTGATGGTGCCGGGGTACGTGTTCTTCTGGACGCTGCTGCGCGTCGACCCGGTACCCAGGCAGTACCCGTACGGGGTCGGGATGTGGATCACCGCCGCCGAGGTGGTCGGCGACGCGTTCTTCGGCATCGCGGTGATCGCGGACACCAACGTGATCGCCGCCCCTTACTACCACGCGGTCGGGTACCCGTGGGGCCCCAGCCTGGCCACCAGCCAGGTCCTCGGCGGCGGGATCATCTGGATCCTCGGCGACCTCGTAGGGCTGCCGTTCCTTGGCGTGCAGCTGATCCAGATGATGCGCGAGGATCAGGCCGAGGCGGCCGAGGTCGACGCCGAACTCGACGCGAAGGAAGCCGCCAGGGAAGCCAGGGCAGCCGGGGAAGCCGCGACGGAAGCCGCCAGCGTAACCCCGGTCGCGGGCGGCGAGCCTGCGGACACCGCCGATGACGACCGCCCCTGGTGGGAGAGCGATCCCCGGTTCACCGAGCGCTTCAAGTGAGGCGCGAGACGTAGCCGGGTCAGTAGCGGCGGCGGATGCCGAACGCCCAGCCTGACTCCAGTTCGTCGCGGTACACGAACTCATGCGACTTCATCCCGCACCAGGCCGGGACGTCGCTGTACGCGGCCGGGTCGTCGGCGAGCACCGCGATCACCGCCCCGATGGGCACGTCGCGGATCTGCTCGGCCAGCATGATGATCGGGATCGGGCACTTGCGGCCCAGGGCGTCGATCGTCAGCACCGGTGGTTCCGGCGTCGCCGCCCAGGGGGGCACGGGGGGACGGGCAGTCCCCCCGTGCGGGGGGTCCCCGGGGGGTCGTCCCCCGGGGACAATAAGGCCGAACCAGTTACGGTTCACGCGATCACGTCCACGTCCCCAATACTGCCCTGGCCGCCGGTGACTACGCGAGTAATACGCAAAGAAGCCAGCTGACTGCGGCGTGTCGCCAAACCACCCACATGGCGCGGAACGCCGGGGGTCCCCTACGGCGCCGCGAAGGCGCGCGATACTGTTTCCACGACACGCTGTAGAAGAACGCGGACCGGCCCCAAGACCGTGGGTGCCGGCGCTGTTGGCCGGCTAGTCCGTGCCAACATGCCACAGGTAAGCACTGGCTGGTTTGTGCCGGCAGGCAAGCACTGGCTGGCGTGAGCCACCGGGCCGGCTGGTCTGTGCCAACAGGTGGGAAGGGAAGGGGCGCTCACTTGACTCTGTTCCGCCGGCAGGGCGCGCCGGGCGCGCGCGGCACCGCCGCGCGCCGCCGTGGCCGCCGGGCCAACGCGGTGCGCGCTGGCGTGCTTGTCGTCCTCCTGCTCGCCCTCACGGGATGCGCGAACGACACGCTCACCCGCCTCGGCTTCCCGAATCCCGTCACCGAGCAGGGCAAGGTGACGCTCAGCCTGTGGCAGGGGTCGTGGATCGCCGGGCTGCTCGTCGGCTGCGTGGTGTGGGGGCTGATCCTCTGGGCGGTCATCTTCCACCGCAAGCGCGGCGACAAGCTACCGCCGCAGGTCCGCTACAACATGCCGATCGAGATCCTCTACACGGTCGTGCCGTTCGTCCTCATCGCGGTGCTCTTCTACTACACCGCAAAGGACGAGAACTACATCGACTCGCTGTCCGCCAAGCCGGCCGTCACGGTGAACGTGATCGGCTTCCAGTGGAGCTGGGAGTTCAACTACCCGCAGTACGACGTCACCAGCGACGGTTACATGTGGGGCTTCGGCCCGCTGCCGGTGCTTGAGATCCCGGTCGGGGAGGTCATCAGGTTCAACCTGACCTCGACCGACGTGGTCCACGCCTTCTGGGTGCCGCAGTTCCTGTTCAAGCGGGACGTCATCCCCGGCCACCCGAACCACTTCCAGATCACCGCGACGCAGACCGGCACGTTCACCGGTCACTGCAGCGAGCTCTGCGGCGTTTACCACAGCAGGATGCTGTTCACCGTGAACATCGTGACTCCTGCGCAATTCAAGCAGTGGATCACCCACGAGAAGGCGATTCAGAACACATCTGCAGGGAGCACCCAGTGACGACGCTTGACCAGCGGGAGGCGGCCCGCGCGGTGGCCCGGGCGCGGAAGACCGAGCGCAAGGGCTCGGTCCTCGCGGGCTGGCTCTCGTCCACCGACCACAAGATCATCGGCCACCTGTACCTGATCACGTCGTTCATCTTCTTCCTGGCCGCCGGCGTCATGGCGCTGCTGATGCGGATCCAGCTCATGGGCCCGACGAACACCGTGGTATCGGACCAGCAGTACAACGAGCTGTTCACCATGCACGGCACGATCATGCTGCTGCTGTTCGCGACCCCGCTGTTCGTGGGATTCGCGAACGAGCTGATACCGCTGCAGATCGGCTCGCCCGACGTGGCGTTCCCGCGGCTGAACCTGCTCAGCTACTACCTGTTCACCTTCGGCGGGCTGATCCTGCTGGCCAGCTTCCTGGCGCCCGGCGGCTCCGCCTCGTTCGGCTGGTACGCGTACTCGCCGCTGACCAGCGCGACGTACTCGCCCGGCGTCGGCGCCGACATGTGGATCATGGGCCTGGTGCTGTCCGGGTTCGGCACGATCCTGGGCGGAGTGAACTTCGTCACGACGATCTTCTGCATGCGGGCACCCGGCATGACGATGTTCCGGATGCCGATCTTCACGTGGAACGCGCTCCTGACCTCCATGCTGATCCTGCTGGCCTTCCCCGTGCTCGCGGCCGCGCTGCTCGTGCTCGAGATCGACCGGCGGCTGGGCGCGCAGGTGTTCGCCGCCAACAGCGGCGGCGCGATCTTGTGGCAGAACCTGTTCTGGTTCTTCGGCCATCCCGAGGTCTACATCCTCGCGCTGCCGTTCTTCGGCATAGCCACGGAGATCCTGCCGGTGTTCGCGCGCAAGCCGCTGTTCGGCTACAAGACGCTGATCGCCGCGACGATCGCGATCGCCGGCCTGTCGATGACCGTGTGGGCGCACCACATGTTCACCACCGGCGCGGTCCTGCTGCCGTTCTTCTCGTTCATGACGTTCCTGATCGCGGTGCCCACCGGGGTGAAGTTCTTCAACTGGGCGGGCACGATCTGGCGCGGCCAGCTCTCGTTCGAGCCGCCGATGCTGTACACGATCGGCTTCCTGATCGTGTTCCTGTTCGGCGGCATCACCGGCATCATCCTGGCCTCCCCGCCGCTGGACTTCGCGGTTTCGGACTCCTATTTCGTGGTGGCGCACTTCCACTACGTGCTCGCCGGGACCGTGATGTTCGAGATGTTCGCCGGGCTGTACTTCTGGTGGCCGAAGATGACCGGCAAGATGCTCAACAGCAAGCTCGGCAAGGTCCAGTTCTGGTTCTTGTTCATCGGCTTCAACATGACGTTCCTCGTCCAGCACTGGACGGGCGTCGAGGGCCAGGTCCGCCGCACGGCGAACTACCCGTTCCTGCCGGGGAACGTGACGACGCTGAACATCATCTCCACCGTCGGGTCGTGGGTCCTCGCGCTGTCGGTGCTGATGTTCATCTGGAACGTGTACGTCACCGCGCGGTTCGGCGAGCGGGTGACGGAGGAAGACCCGTGGGGCTACTGCAGCTCACTTGAGTGGGCCACCTCGTGCCCGCCGCCGCGGCACAACTTCTACCGCATCCCCCGCATCCGGTCCGAGCGGCCTGCGTTCGAGGCGCACTACCCGCACATCAAGGCGGGCCGTGAGTCCATGGGCCTCGAACAGCAAATCCCCGCGATCAGCGCAGCGAAGAAGTAGGGGGGCGGCGACATGAGGGTCGAAGGCTGGCTTTTCCTCGGGTGCGGCATCTTCTTCATCGGCGCCGACGTGGTCTACTGGTACACCTCGTACGACCCGACAGGGACGACCGCGCTCGCCCTCGCGGTCGGCCTGGCCATCCTGGCCGGGTTCTACGTGCTGTTCACCGGCCGCCGGCTGCCGCCGCGACCGGAGGACAACCCGGAAGGCGAGATCGCCGAGGGCACCGGCGAGGTCGGCTTCTTCAGCCCGCACAGCTGGTGGCCGCTGTTCCTTGGCCTGTCCGCCGCGGTGACCGCGCTCGGCTTCGCGTTCGGGTGGTGGCTGGTCCTGATCGGCCTGCTGTTCGTGGTGTTCTCGACGATCGGGTTCGTCTTCGAGTACTACAGGGGCCACTTCAGCCACTGAGCAAGAAAAGAATTATTATCCCGAACGGAGGCCTGACTTCGCGCCCCGCGCCAGCGGACTGTGCGGACGGGCCACCTGTCCGCTAGGGGAGCTTGAGGCCGCTGAGTTCGCCGGCCAGATCTCCTCCTGAGCCCCAGCTCAGCGTGAATGGCTGAGTCAGCTTGCCGGCATCAGGGAATATCGCGTAGCTCATGCTGGACTGACCCGCTCCGACATCGTAATTGATCGCGTTCGGGTGCTGTGAGCAGAACGTGGCAATCGACGAAATCGTCTGGCCGTTGCCGAAGGTCACCGTCTCCAAGTCCGCACCGGTGACGCCCGAGCACGTCAGCTGGCCGGCCGTCGAACCGGTATTGGTGTACTCGACGATGAACTCGGCCTCGCCGGAGGCGAGCACGTCGATACTGGCCAGGGTCAGGGTCCAGGGACTGTCGTCCGTGATCACGCGGTTGACCGGATAATCCCCAGGCGCGACCGACGGCTGAAGCGAGACCGGGTGGACGGAGACCGCGGAGTGACTCGCCGACTGGCCGGCCGAACCCGCGGGGCCGGGCGGGCTCGGTGAATGGCCGGTGACGGCGAAGGTCACGCCGGCCGCCACGACTGCGGCCGCGGCGGCCACCGTGAGGACGGTGCCCAGCGACCTGAGGTATCGCAGATGAGCGAGATGCTCAAGATGCAAAATATGCCGCAGGTGCCACTGGTGTTGCTCGGCGCGGGTCTCCCGGCCCTGCCCGCCCCGCTGGGAGTTCCGGGCTTCCCGAGCCTGCTGGGGGCGGTCCCCCCCGGTTTGTGGTGCGTTCTGGCCCTGCAGGCGGACCTGCTCGGCGGTGAAGCCGTGCAGCGCGGGGATCCCGGCGCCCCCGGACGGCCACAGGGCGGCGAGGAGCAGCGCCGCCTCGCCGAGGTTGGTCCGGCCGTGAAGCTGCCAGTCCCGGCCGTACGCCCCCGCGGCAGCGGTGCGGAGATCGGTGGCGAGGGCGCCGGCGTCGGCGGGCCGGTAGGCGGGGTTCTTGGCCATCCCGCGGGCCACCAGCGACCGCAGCGGCTCGGGCACCGGCTCCATCGGCACCGGCTCGGTGCGATGCTGGTACATCAGCGTCTGCAGGGTCTGCCCGGTGAACGGCGGATGGCCGGCCAGGCACTCGTAGAAGGTGGCGGTGGCCGCGTAGACGTCGCTGGCCGGGGTGGCCGGGGCGCCGTCGAACTGCTCGGGCGGCGCGTAGGCCAGCGTGCCGGCCGCAGTCCCCGGTGTCCCGGCCCGCGCCGCGATGCCGAAATCGGTCAGCTTGCTCGCGCCGTACCCGTTGACCAGCACGTTCTCTGGCTTGTAATCCCGGTGCACCACCCCGCGCGCGTGCGCCGCCGCCAGGCCGAGCAGCGAGCCGAGCAGCACCACCAGGGCCGCCTCCGGCGTGGTCCTGCCCTGGCGTGTCAAGATCTCCCGCAGCGAGGTGCCGTCGATGAGCTCCATGACGATGGCCGCGCCCGCCGGCGATTCGACGTACTCATACAGCCGGACCACGTAGGGGTCATCCAGCGAGCTGAGCACGATCGCCTCGGCGCGGAACAGCTGCGCCGTGTGCGGGTCGGCAAGCATCTGCGGGTGCAGGTACTTGATCGCCACGGGCGTGCCCGTGGCGTCATGCCTGGCCAGCATCACGGTACCGAACCCGCCCGAGCCCAGCGGCTTCAGCGCGGTGTACCCGGGAACAGCCCAGTCGGTCACGAGGCCCGCCTCTCCGCGCCCGCCGTCAGCAGCTCACGATCACGTTGGCCGAGGCGCTTGCCCGCCCGGGACCCAGGACCTGCAAGGTGACCGTCTGCGCGATGCTGCCGTGGCCCTCGCCCTCGACCGCGGCGGTCACGTACACCGCGGACTGCCCGGACGCGACCGACTGGTTCTGCGGCTGCGGGGCCCCCGCCTGCGGCTTGAACACCCACTGGTAAGAGACGATCCCGGCCGCGCCTGTCGTGGTGATCCGCCCCGTCACGTCCACCGCGCACCCGTTTTTCGTCTCCTGGGTGATGGCTACCCCGGTCACCCCGAACGGCCCGTGGTGCAGCCGCAGGTAAATCACCACGACGGAAGCGATCAGCAAGGCGACGCTGAGTGCCGTGCGCGCCCGGCGGAACAGCCGGCGCCGCTGCCGGGGCGGGCCGGCCGGCAGCCCGGCGCGCCAGACCTGCTCGGCCGTCGGCCCGGCCTGGGGCGCGGAGACGGTCGAAGGCGCGGCGGCCGGGACCCCAGGCCCGCGCCTGACGATCTCCTGGGGGCGGCCGGCGCCGCCGAGCCCGGCGGTTGTCTGAGCCTGGATCAGGGTCCCCGGCGCCCCGGGCACCCCTGGCGCCCCTGGCGCTCCGGGGACCTCCGGCGTCTTGGCCGCGGGAACACCGGGACCGTACCTGAGGACTTGCGTCGGGGGGTGCGTCGGCGGGTGCGTCGGCGCGGCTTCGGTCGCCGGATGTGTCTGGGCAGTTGCCTGGCCAGCGTCAGACGGCCCGACGGATCCCGTCCCACCAGGCGAGCCCGCCATTAAATCCCCCTCGCGTCGGGCGATGACAGCACATGCCATCAAGACGTGGCATCGGGCCGAAGAAAACCCGCGCAGGCAACTGCCGCTTAGCCTGCATCCGGGTGTGCGTAAATCCCCCACCTGATGCCCCGTCCCAAGAATGGGGTGCGTGCGCGGCCTTGTCAATTCCGGAGCCGTGAAAACTCGAATAGGCCGTGGGCGATTGTTCGTGCCCGTGGTTTTCCGGTCATCGCCTAACGGCGCAATGGCAGCCGCCCGGCGCGTGGCTTAGCGCATGTGCCGCGGCCAGATACCCTGCTTGCCCGGCGACAGAATGCCGTTGGGATCGAGCACGTCCTTCAGCCGTTCGTTGAGCCGCCGCTGCGCGTGGTCACCGAAGTCGAACAGGTCGGCGACGACGTCCATGCTCTGGATGTTCGTGCGGTAGACGGGGTAGCCGGCCCGGGCGAGTTCGGCGGCCATTTCGTTATAGGCGGCGTAGGCGGCGCGCGTGGCCTGCTCATCACGGGTGTCGAACACGACCGCGCTGATGTTCAGCGCGGATCGCGGCAGCAGCACGATGCCGGCGCTGTACGTCAGGCCGTAGCGCGCGTAGAGCTCGCGCCGCAGCCGGATCGACTTGAGAACGTCGGCGCCGGTCAGCGGGCCGAGCGCGGAGAGGTCCAGGTGGCCGGCGTCCTCGCCGTTGAGTTTCTTGAACATCTCGAGCAGCTCAAGACCGGGGACGCCGCCCTGGACCTTGTCGTCGTGCATCGTCGCGCGGGAGCGCTCCTCGTCGCCGCGGTAGACGCGGCGGCCGACCGTCACGTCGCCGGCGCGCTCAAGCGCGTCGCGCACCGCCGCGTACTGGGCCTCGACAACGGGCTCGCGGCCGTACAGCGCGAAGCGGACCATCCAGCCGCCCTTGCGCGCGTCCCGTCCGCTTTCCGTGGGAGAGCCGAACCCGAGGAGCGGCTGGTTGGTGATGATCCCCTCGAACATCAGCTCGCGCAGCGCGTCGACGACGCCGGCCACGCGCTCCTCGTCGCGCCAGGTGGCGAACCCCGACACGTACACCTCGGGCGCCCGCATCAGCCACACGCCCATCTTCGTGACGATCCCGAAGTTCGACTGGAAGAACAGCCCCGCGTGGTTGGGCCCATACGACTCGCGGAACAGGTGCCAGACCTTGCTCGTGCTGATCCCGCCCATGCCGGTGCGCAGCAGCTCGCCGTTGGCGAGCACGACTTCCATGCCGCACTGCGTCAAGGGGTGATCGCCGTATCTCGTGTAGCCGCGGCCGCTGTCGAGCGTGTTGCCCACCACGCTGCCCCATCCCAGATCGGGGATCGAGGGCCACAGGCGGTAGCCGCCGGCCTGCAGGTGGTCGTAGAGGTCGTAGAAGCGCACCCCGGGCTCGACGACCGCGTAGGCGAGCTCGTCGTCGACTTCGAGCACCCTGTTCATCTTGCGGAAGCTGACCTGGATCGAGCCGCGCACCCGGGGCGCCGGCCCGCCGTAGGCGTAGTTGCGGCCCTGGCCGAACGTCCACAGCGGGACGCGGAACGCGTTGGCGATCCGGACGATCTCCTGGACCTCCTCGACAGAGCCGGGGGTCACCACGGCCGCGCCTGTGTGCTCGTCGGAGCCCTTGTAGTCGTAGGGGTCGCGGTAGTCGAGCAGCTCGCCCGGGGACGTGATCACGTTGTCGTCCCCGAGCGTCGCGGCGAGCGCCCCCACCGCGTCCCGCACGACGTTCTCGTCCAGCTGGATGGTGTGCGTCATCGGTCACCTCCGGGGTCGGCCCGGCCAGTCCGGTCCGCGACAATGCATGACATACCCGGCACGCTCTCCCGTTACGCCGCGGACGCGAGTCCTGCCTGGTAGGCGATGATCACCAGCTGCACCCGGTCCCTGGCGCCGAGCTTGGTGAGCAGGTGCGCCACGTGCGTCTTGGCGGTGGCGGGGGAGATGATCAGCCGGTCGGCTATCTCCGCGTTCGACAGGCCGGTGGCCACGAGCCGGAGCACTTCGCACTCGCGCTCGGTGAGCAGCTGGGTGACCTGGCCAGCCCGCAGCGCGGGCGTGGCGGCCATGCCCGCCGCGGTCGCCGTGCCTGCCCCGATTCTCGTCCCGGCGGCCAGGGCCGACGCTGGCGTGCTGATGAACTCGCTGATCAGGCGGCGGGTGATGCTCGGCGCGAGCAGCGCCTCGCCGCCCGCGACGACCCGGATGGCCGTCAGCAGGTCGGCAGGAAGCGTGTCCTTGAGCAGGAATCCGCTCGCGCCGGCGCGCAGCGCCGCGAATACGTACTCGTCGAGGTCGAAGGTCGTCAGGATGACCACGCGCACGCCCGCCGACTCCGCCGCGGCGGTGATCTGGCGGGTGGCCTCGATGCCGTCGAGCACTGGCATCCGCACGTCCATGAGAACGACATCCGGTTTGGCGGCCCGGGCGACCTCGACGGCTTCTGCGCCGTTGGCGGCCTGGCCGACGACGGCGAACCCCGGCGTCGCGGCGATGATCCCGCAGAACCCCACGCGCACCAGTGCCTGGTCGTCGGCGACCGCGACCGAGATCGTCATGCGGTGCCGCCGCCGGCCGCGCCGCGGCCTGCCGCGCCGGCGCTCACCAGGCCGGCGCCGGCCGGCGCGTCCGCGGCGGCCGCGCCAGCCGGCGCCGCGTCCGCGTCGCCGTGATAGTCGGCCGGGCCGGCGCCCGCCGGGCCGGTGAGCAGCGGGAGCGTGGCGGTCACCTGGAAACCGCCGTCAGGGAGCGGCCCGGCGGTGAACTCACCGCCACACAGGTTCGCCCGTTCGCGCATGCCGATGATGCCGTGCCCGGCGCCGGACGGGGCGCTCCCGGCGGCCGGGGTGAGCACCTGGGAGCGGCCGCCGTCGTCGGTCACCCGGATGTGCATGGCCGTCTGCCCGTAGCGCAGGCTGACGCGGCAGCGGGCGCCGCCGCCAGCGTGCCTGACCACGTTGGTGAGCGCCTCCTGGACGATCCGGTACGCCGACAGGTCGACGCCCGCGGGCACCGCGCGGACGAGCCCGAAGTACTCCAGGTCGACGTGGACCCCCGCCCCTCGGGTGCGCTGGATGAGCCTGTCGAGGTCGGACAGGCCAGGCGCGGGCGCGAGCGGCGCGCGGCTGGCCGCGCCAGGGCCGGGCGCGACGTCCTGCTGGCGGAGCACCCCGAGCATCCGGCGCATTTCCTCGAGCGCGTCCCTGCTGGTGGCCTGGATGGCGCCGAGGGCGTCCCGCGCGTCGTCCGGGCTGCTGTCGATGACGTACTGGCCGTAGCCGGCCTGCACGGCGATCACGCTCATGCTGTGCGCCACGACGTCGTGCAGCTCACGGGCGATGCGCAGTCGCTCCTCCGCGACCGCGCTGCTCGCGGCCTGATACTGGAGCGCGTCGGCATACAGCCGCCGCTGACGGACCGAATACCCGGTTATCCAGGCGATGACCAGGGCGAACGCGACCGGGACAAAGACGCCCTCGCCGCCCTGCCGGAAATTCTGATCGGCGACCGTGAGCAGGCCGATGGCGCCCAGGCCCACCGCCATCGCGGCGGCGCCCGTCTGCTTGTTGGTCGTGGTGGTCACGAGGTACAGCACGTACGCCGCGGCCAGGAAGATCAGCGCCGAGGTGCCGGGCGCCGCGCCGGCCACGACGACGGCCATGATGATAAGAGCGCCGTAGGCGACGACAGGACCGCGCCGGCGCAGCCCGATCGCGAGGAACACGACTGCCGCAAGCAGCAGGGCGCCAAGCAGCCCGGTGTGGCCGGGGCCGGCCGGGCGGGCGAAGACGAGCAGGTCGCAGAGCGCGGCCACCGCGGCGACGACGAAATCGATCACGATCCAGTGGACCGTCCGCAGCCGCTTGGTCAGCGGCGGGCGCGGCGGGCGCGGCGGCCGGGCCGGGCCGGGCCCCGCACCACCGGGCGGGTACGGCGGCAGCGGGCCGGGCGCGCGGCGCGGGTAAGACATGTCGCGTTCAGTGGACACACACCTACGGTAGCCTCGCCACGCCGATGGTGCCTCATCCTGCAGGCGTAGCCCGTGGTGCGTACCGGGTGCGGGGGGCGGCGGGCCGACCCCGCACCCGGGCTCAGAACGTCCGGGCCGAGGTCCGCGAGCGCCACGTCCGGCCGCAGTTCCCGGCAGGCGGTCAGCGCCTCCTCGGTGGTCGCCACCTCGCCGGCCACCTCGATCCCTGGCTCGGCGCCGGACAGCAGCCGGGCGATCCCGGCGCGCAGCAGCGGCCGCCCGGCGGCGATGAGCACCCGCAGCCGCGGAGTCCGCTGCTCGCCGGGCTGCCGGTAGGGGAAGCGCGCGCGGATCCGGGTGCCCCAGCCGGCCAGCGAGTCGACCTCGATCGTCGCGCCCATCCGGCGCACCCGCTCGCTGAGATCGCGCAGCCCGAAGCGGTCGCCCTGCCACCCGGCGGTGGGATCGAACCCTTCGCCGTCGTCCTGCACGAGCAATGTCACCGACTCGGGCTCGTGCAGCAGGCCCAGCCGCACCGACCGTGCCCGCGCGTGCCTGACGATGTTGGTGAGCGCCTCGCGGGCGACGAGCAGCACCTCGTGCGACAGCCGCTCATCGGCCGGCGCCGGCGCGCCGGCCGTGACGAACCTGACCTCAAGACCGCCGATGCTCTGTGCCCAGGCCGCTTCGGCTTGCAGCGCCGCCTGCAGCGTCTGCCCGTTCAGCGGCGACGAGGCGAGGCCGAGCAGGGTGAGCCGGGCCTCGGCGAGGGCGTCCCTGGCCTCGCTGCTCGCCTGCCGGAGCTGGACCTCGGCCCGGCTGAGGTCCGCTTGCCCGCCCGCGCCGGCCAGGTCCTCCTCCGCGCTGTCCAAGTGCACCCGGATGGACACCAGGCGTCGCGCCAGGCTGTCGTGCACTTCCCCGAGCAGCCGGTCGCGCTCGTTCGCCGCCGCCTCCGCGCGGGCGCGCTCCTCGGCCGCCTCGTGCATGCGCGCGGTCGCCAGCGCGATCGCCGCGTGCCTGGCGAACAGCTCGAGCAGTTCCGCGTCGTCGGGGCCGAACACCCGCCGCTCGTCCCTGCTGAACACCACGCACGCGCCGACGATCCGCCCCCGCCACTCCAGCGGCACGCCGATGACCCCGCGCAATGTGGCCCGGTCCGCTGCCGCCACATGTCCGCCGCGGACCTGGTCGTACCTGTCGAACCAGATCGGCGCGCGCCGTGCCACCACCGCGCCGGTCATGCCCTCGGTAAGCGGGAAGACCTGGCCGGACTGGCACGCCACCCCGATGTCCGCTTCCTTGCGGTACGTCCCGGCCGCCTCGTCGACGCTGCAGATCGAGCCGGCGGTGCAGCCGAGCAGCTCGGTGCAGCGCAGCAGGATGCGCTCGAGCAGCGGGCGCAGCGAGAACTCACCGGCCAGGTCCTCGGCGACGGCGATCAGCCCCGCCGCGCGGGCGGCGGGGCTGTGCTCGCTGCGTTCTGGCCCGGTGGCCCGGTAGTCGGCGGACACAGGCCCTCCGAATCTGCGACAGCGTTGTCACGTCGCCGCGGCTCGCGCGGCGGATGTCGCTTCCGAGCATCGCCCTGCCCGCTCGCTGCCGTCAAGGCGGCAGCACCCGATCTGGGCGGCGTCGCGCCCGCGGCGCCTCATCCTGCAGGCGTAGCCCGCGAAGCTGGCACGGCCGGCCGGCGACACTCCCATATCTCACCGTCCAGGGGGACGCCGTCGCGGCCGCGGACCTGGCACCCTAGGGCACATGGAACCCTCGACCTCGGCGCGCCCCGTCATCGAGACGGCCGCGCTGACCAAGGTGTATCCGGGCGCGGTCACCGCGCTCAGCGGTCTCACCGTACACGTCGCGCCCGGGGTCACCGGGCTGATCGGCGCCAACGGCGCCGGAAAGTCGACGCTGATCAAGATCCTGCTCGGCCTGCTCACGCCCACCCAGGGCATGGCGAAGGTGCTTGGCCATGACAGCGTCAAGGACGGCGAGCAGATCCGCCAGCTCGTCGGCTACATGCCCGAGCATGACTGCCTGCCGGCGGACATCTCGGCGACCGAATTCGTCACCCACATGGGCCGGATGTCCGGCCTGCCCGCCACGGCGGCCAGGGAGCGCGCCGCGGAGGCGCTGCGGCACGTCGGCCTGCACGAGGAGCGGTACCGGCTGATCGGCACCTACTCCACCGGCATGAAGCAGCGGGTGAAGCTGGCCCAGGCGCTTGCCGGGGACCCCAGGCTGCTGCTGCTCGACGAGCCGACCAACGGGCTCGACCCGGCGGGCAGGAACGCGATGCTCGAGCTCATCGAGCGGATCGGCGAGGAGTTCGGCATCTCGATCCTGGTCGCCTCGCACCTGCTCGGCGAG
>JASHPP010000533.1 GCA_030038035.1 Trebonia sp. | reverse complement strand
GGTCCCCAGCCCTCGTCTCGCCCGCGCCTGCGCTCCTCATGCATGGCGCTTCACCTCTCTCGATCGTCGTTGTATCGTCTTGGGTATCTCAACGATATATCGTAAACGATCGCCGATACAACTCTGATTCCCGTAGGCCCTGTCCGGGGTTCGCCGGAGCGCGCTGCTCCTGCGGCCGACACGGGCCGATATCAATCATTGCCGATGATTTCTTGCCACGATTTCTGGTCCGGGTCGCTCCGGGTGGGTTGGAAGCTTGCCCTGTCACGGACCTTGACGAAGAGCTCCCGGAGCTGGGGGCGCTGGAGTTCTGCCGTGTCAGCCTAGGAGCGGAGGATGCCGAGGGTCCGCCCTGGCTCGGGAAGGTGAAGCTCCTCGGTGCATACCCTGCGGGCCTTGCGGTCGTCGGTTGCCAGCGGAATGCTCCGCGCTGCGGCGACTGCCATCGTCGCCGCTTCCCCGTCGCCTACCATGCGCGCGAGGTCCGCGTACTTGTCCCAGGCGCGGGCGGGATGAGGCGGAGGTCCTCAAGCCGGAGAGCAAGGGCGCTGCTAGCTGCCCCCTCAGCAGACGGTGGCTCCGCAAAACGAGCACCCGAAACGTTCGACGACCCGGTGGGTGCTGGTAGAAGATGCTGGTGGCCAAATCCCCGGCTCTGGCGCAGATAACGGGATCACACCAGGTACCAGATGCCTCGTCAGCACATCCTGTTCGCGGTCCGCGATGATTGTCCCGGCCTGCCCGGCTGGGGACCGGTCATCGGCGGCCGCAGCAGTTCGTCGCGTTCCCGGCCTGGGATTACCCGGCGGTGCGGCGGAGTGTCGCGGGCTGGTTCGCGGCCGGCTTCCCGGTGGATGCGCTGGTGGCCGATGACACCGGGTTCGGTGAGGACGGGGACGCGCCGCCGTGCGCGGCGCGGCAGTATTCCGCGATGCTGGGCAAGACGGTGAACTGCCAGGTCGCGGTCAGCGTGCACCTGGTCAGCGAGCACGCCTGGCCGGCCGCCGGCTGGCGGCTGTTCCGCCCGGCGGGCTGGGACGACGCCGCGCTGGCGCTGGAGATGACCGGCGAGATGGCCGGACCCGGCGGGTGGGGCGTGCTGGAGCAGGCCACCGCCGCCGGCGGCGCCCGGCATCATCCCCGGCGCCTGCCCGCTGTGCAGCCAGCAAGTAACACTCGGCCGGCTCGCCGCTGCCCTATCCGCGACCCAACAAAGTACTACTAGGGCACGAGAGCCACGTTCCTGGCAGCTTTTTGTCCTAGTTTGTCCCGGCGTGTAGAAGGGCGCAAAGTATCCCGCGTCTTTCCGCGCGGGAGCGTGCGAGGCCGGCGTGACATCTGCGCTCAGGTGCGCGGGGGCGCGCGGGCGCGACAGGTGGGCAGGCGCCGGGGTGCGGGGACTAGCGAACCGGGAGGCCGTACTCGCGGCGGATGCTCGAGCCGACGCGGGTGATGTCGGTGCCGTACACGTGCATCGAGACGGCGATTTCCGTGCCGTTGTTGCGGACCTGGTGGATGTCGCCTGGCGGGGCGAACCCGCTGACCGCGCCGACCGGGTTCTGGTTGCGCGCGAGGATCTCGAGGTAACCGTCGCGCAAGGCGAAGATCTCCTCGTATTCGGCGCCTTGCAGCACGGCGGTCACGCACCACGTGAGGTGGTCGTGAATCGGGGTCAGCTGACCGGGCAGCCACACCATGACCGCGACGGAGAACGAGCCGTCGGGCTCGGCGTGCACGAGGTGGGTCTGATATCCCGACGGGTCACCCGCGAGCTGCTCGGGAGTCAGCAGGTCAGGCCCTGGCAGGTGGCGACGCAGCACGGCGGCGACACGGTCCGCGGTGTCGCGCCACGAACCACGGGCGCGCACCTCACGGCGGATCGCCGCGGCCAGGAAGGCGGGGCACGTACCCACGACGCGTGGCATTGCGATCCCGGCTGACGGCGCGACTGCTGAGGCGGTCGATCGCGACACGGCACCTCCTCGAGTGATTCTGCCGTCCCCTCTCGGTGACGGCTCCCAGCATTCCCTACCATATCAGTAGGTTTGAAGTCACACTAATGCCAGATCACATCTCCATTGATAAGCCGCATCGATGGATGGCGCGCCCCGAGGGGCGGGCGCAGGCAGCCCTCAACTCTCGCCCGCGGGCCCTACCGCCCGGGCGCCCCCGGGCCGGCGCGCATGCGGCGGCCGGCCGGCATTGACGGTGAATACCCCAATAGAGCGATTCTGAACAGAAACCAACAAAGTATTTCGCTGTCCAACGGTCAAGATTTCCATAACGTTTCACGCACGATTGTTACACTCTGCGACACATCGCAACTTCCGTCCCGTATAGTCCGGCTAGCAATTAAAAGCGGAGAAAGCGAGGGGGCAATGTCTCAGTCACCAGACTGGAACCCGGCAGGCGGCCCGCCGGCATATCAGCAGCCGCCGCAACCGTATCAGCAGCAGCCATATCAGCAGCAGCCGCCGCCATATCAGCAGCAGCAGCCGCCGCCATATCAGCAGCCGGCGTATCAGCAGCCGCCGTTCGGCCAGGTTAACCCTCAGGCGGCAATGGCACCGGCCGGATACGGAATTCCGGGAGTCGCACCCGTGCAGGTTCCGCCGGGAATGTATCTCGACCAGATGTCCGGCCTGGTCCTTCCGCTGGGGACGCAGCTCGCGCCTGTCGGCCGCCGGATCGGCGCCTACTTCCTGGGCATCCTGCTGTCGATTGTCACGCTGGGTATCGGCTATGCCATCTGGGGCCTGATCGCCTGGGCCAAGGGCCAGACGCCGGCGCAGCAGGTTCTGGGCATGCAGACCTGGAAGCCGCAGACCGCCACCAACGCCACATGGGGGACGATGTTCCTGCGCGAGCTTTCGTTCGTCATCGTGAACGTCATTCCTTTCGGGCAGATCGTCTCGTTCGTCCTCTTCGTCACCGGCAAGGAACGGAAGACGCTGCACGACAGCATCGCCGGAACGATCGTGCTGCACGACCCGAACAAGGTTCTCAGGCCGGTCAGGCTCGACCAGGCTCCGGCAGCGTAGGTTTCTCCCCACGCCACGGGCGGCGGCGGGCGTCAGGGAACGGGGAATTTTCATCCGCAGCCCGCCGCTGCCGGAATTCCGCTCAGTCGGCGAGAGCCGTGTAGGCCACGACACCGCGGCGCATCGCGTCGATGGCGGCCCGTGCGGTGGCCGCCACGCCGCGATCGCGGGGCCGCTCAGCCAGGTTCTTGGTGACCGCGTCCGACGTCGCCGTGTCGCGGGTGGCCGTGTCGTGATCGGCGGCGGCGGCGACCTGATCCAGCAGGTCGATCAGCTGCTTGGTCGACCGGACGAAGTCGCCGGGTGTGAGGCCAGGCACCGATTCAAGCACGTCCTCCAGCTTGGCGCCGCGCACCCACCGGTAGGCCGCCCACACGAAGCCGGAGTCCGGCTCGCGCAGGAACGAAACCCCGCTGCGCTTTTCAAGCTGGTCCAGTTCCCCCCAGGTCCTGGTCATCGCCGCGAGCACGTCACGGACCGGCCCCTTGGGCAGCCGTGCGGCGGGCGCGTCATCGGAAGGCTGGCGCGACTCGAACGTCAGCACGCTGACGCACGCCGCCAGTTCGGCGGGGTTCAGCCCGTCCCAGAAGCCCAGGCGCAGGCATTCGGCAGCTAGCAGGTCGAGTTCGGAGTACAGCCGAGCCAGCCGCCTGCCGTCGGGGGTGACCGTGTCGCCGTCGAGATAGCCCAGCTGGTCCAGCACGGCACAGACCTTGCCGAACGTGCGCGCGATCACATGCGAGCGGCTGCCGATCTGCCGCTCGAGCTCGGCGGCCTCCTGGCGCTGCCGGAAGTACCGCTCGGCATATCTGGCGTGCTGGTCGCGCTCCTGGCACCCATGACAGGGGTGACGGCGGAGCCTGCGCCGCAGCTCCGCGATCTCACGATCGCCGGTCCGGTCGCGATCACGGTCACGCTCGTGGTCGCCGGCGTCGCGTCCGGCGAGCTTGCTGCGCATCGAGGAGGCCAGGTCGCGCCGGTGCTTGGGCGAGCGCTCGCTGAAGTGGGACGGCACACGGAGCCGCCCGACCGGTTCGGCAGGGACGGGGAAGTCGGCCGCCGACAGCTGCTTCAGCTGCCCGTGTGCGGTGAGCACCAGGGGCCCGTCGGCGCGGGCCCCGTTGCTGAGGTCGCCCGCGGCCGGCGGCGGCTCAAGCACGACCGCCATCCCCTGCCGCCGCCCGGCAGGAACCCGGATGATGTCGCCGCGACGCAGCGTACCGAGCACGCGCCGCGCCTCCGCGCGCTGCGCGGCCGCACGACCGCGAGCGGCGCCACGCTCGGCCTCGGTGAGCTGGCGCCGGATGGCGGCATACTCCATGAAATCGCCGCGGTCGCAGGTCATCGCGGCGGCAAGCTCGTCGGCCTGCGACTGCACGCGGCGCAGCCTGCGGGCCAGGCCGACCACGCCCCGGTCGGCCTGGAACTGCGCGAACGACGACTCCAGCAGCGCGGCCGCGCGGGTTCGCCCGGCGCGTTCTGTCAGGTTGACGGCCATGTTGTACGACGGGCGGAAGCTGGAGTTCAGCGGGTAGGTGCGGGTGCCGGCCAGCCCGGCCACGGCGCCGGGGTCGATACCGGGCTGCCACAGCACGACCGCGTGCCCTTCGACGTCGATGCCGCGCCGCCCGGCCCGCCCGGTCAGCTGGGTGTACTCCCCCGGCGTCAGCGCGGTGTGCGCCTCGCCGTTCCACTTGTCCAACCGCTCGATCACGACGGTCCGCGCGGGCATGTTCACGCCGAGGGCGAGGGTCTCGGTGGCGAAGACCGCCCGGACTAGCCCGGCGGCGAACAGTTCCTCCACGACCTCCTTGAACGCGGGAAGCAGCCCGGCGTGGTGGGCGGCGATGCCGCGGCGCAGCCCGGTGACCCAGTCGTGGTACCCCAGGACCGCCAGGTCCTCCTCGGGGATGTCCGCGGTCCGCCGCGCCGCCACCGCCTCGATCTGCGCGGCCTCTTCCGGCGTGGTCAGCCGCAGCCCGGCTGCCAGGCACTCCTGCACGGCGGCGTCGCAGCCCGCGCGGCTGAAGATGAACGTTATCGCGGGCAGCAGCCCGTCCGCGTCCAGTCGGTCGATGACTTCTGGCCGGTACGGCGGCGCCGGCCGCCGGGGGCGGTGCCCGCCGCGGCCCGGGCGGGCGGCGGGCGCACGCGCCGCGTCCCGCTGCGCGAACCGGATCAGTTCCGGGTTGACCTGGTGGTGCTCGTCGTCGGTGAACAGGTCGTACAGCCGCCGCCCGGCCAGCATGTGCTGCCACAGCGGCACCGGCCTGTGCTCGTCGACGATGACCTCGGTCCCGCCGCGCACCTGGGCCAGCCAGTCGCCGAACTCCTCGGCGTTGCTCACCGTCGCCGACAGCGCCACCACGCGCACCGACTCAGGCAGGTTGATGATGACCTCTTCCCACACGGCGCCGCGGGAGCGATCCGCCAGGTAGTGCACCTCGTCGAGCACCACGTAGCCGAGGTTGCGCAGCGCCGGGGACCCGGCGTACAGCATGTTGCGCAGCACCTCGGTGGTCATCACCACAACCGGGGCGTTCCCGTTGATGCTGTTGTCCCCGGTCAGCAGGCCCACGCGCGCGGCGTCGTACCTGCGCAGCAAGTCGTTGTACTTCTGGTTGGACAGCGCCTTGATCGGGGTGGTGTAAAAGCACTTGCGCGCCTGCGCGAGCGCGAGGTGCACCGCGTATTCCCCGATGACCGTCTTGCCCGACCCGGTGGGAGCCGCGACGAGCACCCCGTCCCCGGCGGTCAGGGCGCCGCAGGCAGCCACCTGGAACGGGTCGAAATCGAAGTCGTAAAGCTCGCGGAACGACGTGAACTCCGGGGCGGCCTGCCGGTCGCGAAATCGCGAGTACTGCTCGGCCGGAGTCACCGCCGATGTGCTCATGGCTCCAAGGGTAGGGGACGGATCATGACATCCGGCGGTATCCCCCCGGCGTCAGTGAACGAGCTCAGTTGAGCGAGCTGTCCGCGTCCACGGGCGCGGTCGCCTCGAGCGGCGAGAGTTCGTCGTCGGAAAGTCCCGCGTACGGGCTCGGATGCAGGCGCGCCCGGCGCTTGTCGTTGAAGTAGACGATGATCTCCGCCACCTCGACGAGCACCACGGCGATCCCGCCGAGCATCAGCATCGTCCACGGGTCCGGGCTCGGGTTGACGATCCCGGCGATCAGGAAGATGAGGAAGATCATCATCCGGCGCCACTTGCGGAATCGCTCGTGGGTGAGGATGCCCGCGATGTTCAGCATGACGATCACGAGCGGCAGCTCGAACACGATGCCGAAGCCGACCAGCATGCCGGTGAAGTAGCCCAGGTAGGTGTCCCAGCTGGGCAAGACCAGCGTGTTCTGCGGCGCCAGGCCGAGCAGGTAGTGCAGGCCCCTGTCCATCACGAAGTAGGCGAGCACGGCGCCGCCGGCGAACAGCGGCACGGCCGTCAACGTGAACAGGTAGGCCCACTTCTTCTCGCGTGCGTACAGCCCGGGCGCGATGAACGCCCACAGCTGGTACAGCCAGATCGGGCACGTTCCGACCAGCGCGAACCAGAACGCGACCTGGATGCGCAGGAAGAACGGGTCGAATATGCCGCTGGCGACGAGTTTGTCGCCGACCACCTGACAGCCGGTGCGCCCGTTGATGACGGCGGAACAGAACGGGTGCGCGACGATGTTCAGCGTCGCGTTGGAGAACACCAGCGCGATGATCATGCCCACGAGGAGCACGACGGCCGCTTTCAGGATGCGGTTGCGCAGTTCGCGCAGGTGCTCCATGAGGGGCATGCGCCCCTCGGGGTTCTGGCGGCGCTTCATCCGCACGTACCGCTCGCCCACAATACGGGCACCCGTCACCGCGCCGGGCTTGTTCGCCATGACCGTTAAGCCCCTTCCGGGAACCCCGGCCGGGGTCAGCGAGTCTGCTGGCTGTCCGCCGCGGCCGTGCCGTTGGCGGAGACCGACTGCTGCAGGCTGTTGAGCTGCTCCTGCAGTGCCGCGATCTGAGCCTGCGTATCAGCCGATGACGCGGGCGCGGGCGCCTGCAGCTGGGCGGGGGCCGCAACCGGGGGGGCTACCTGGGCCACCGTGGTGGCCGGGGCGGCCGGGGCGCCCGACTCGTCATCGTTGAGGCCCTGCACCTCGGCCTTCAGGATGCGCATCGACCGGCCAAGCGAACGCGCGGCATCGGGCAGCTTGCGCGACCCGAACAGCACGATGATCACGACCGCGACGATCAGGATCTTCCACGGGCTGTCGAACAGGTCACCAATCATTTGCGTCCTCTGCAACAAGGTGTGAGTCCCGCACGGTGGGACTCATCTCGGCAACGAGTCTACACGTCATTCGCGACCCGGCCAGGTCCGGATTGGGCCGAATCACGCGCCGGCCGGAGACGGCCGGACAGGGGCGCGCGCCGGCTAGTGCAGGTGCGCGAACAGGTTCTCCGGCCAGACCATGATCGTGTACTCCCGGTACCGGTAGGTCTGGGCCGGCCGCCCGAACGTCGCCACGGCCTCGCGCGCGGAAACCTCGTACGCCCCGAAGGTGGACAGCACGAGGAAGTTGGCCCGCCGCGACCCCGGGTCGTACCAGGCGCGCTTCGCCTCCCACTTGTAGGCGGCAAGGAACCGCCCGTCGGCCACGACCGGCCGCAGGCCGATCGCGCCATGGCTCTCCGCGGTCACGATGTTGGCCTGCGAGTAGCCGCTGACGCCCGAGGTCAGGTGGTGCGCGGAAAGCCAGGCCGTCAGGTCCGCGTACTGGGCCGCGGCGGCCGGCTGGGCCGCACCGTAGCCGAGCATCGCCGCGTAGCAGGCCACCGCAAGCCCGAGGGCCAGCCGCGCCCCAGCCCGCGCCGCGAGAATGCGCTCGCCGAGCAGCCGGCCGGCCAGCACGGCGGCGAACGGCAGGACCGGGGCGACCTCGCGGATGCTCGCCAGGTTGACCGCGGGCACGATGGCCAAGAAGGCCGCCACGTTGAACACGATCGCCGTCACAAGCACCGACTCGACGATGGCGTCGCGGCGCAGGAACCGCCGCACGGCCGCGCAGAAACCCCACACCACCAGGGCCACGCCAACCAGGTGGGCCACGGCGAAGACGACGAGCACCCCCGACCCCGCACCGAAGAAGTCCGCGCCGAACAGCTCGAGCAGCCCCTGGCCGCCGATCCTGAGGTTCTGCGCGAACACGGCGCCGCTGACGAGCCTGGTCTGCAGCGGGCTCAGCTGCCAGCCGCCAGCCGCCCTGATCAGCGCGATGCCCGCGAGCCCGGTGGGGATGGCGGCGAGCGCGGCCGCCGCCATCGACAGCTCATACCAGCGCGCCCGCACGCCCCTCATGCCTGTTGGCACAGGCCAGCCGGCCCTGCGCACGACGACGCCCTGGTACGCCCGCACGGCGCAGACGACCGCGAGCGGTATCGCGCCGATGACGATGACGAGCTCGTCGGCGACAACCACCCAGGCCAGCGCGAGCCAGACCAGCACAGGGACATACCAGCGGCGCCCGGCCAGGTCGATCAGCAGCAGCACGAGCAGCACGGGGACGGCGGTGCCCGCGTGGTCCGGGGACAGCACGAGCGTGCCGATGCCGTTGCCGAGCTGCGGCGCCAGCATGATCCCGCCGGCCACGGCCGCGCGGACAAGCCCGGCCCGGCCGCGGGCCCTGCCCCTGGCCAGGAACGCCGCAAGCAGCACGAGCAGCGTGTAGGTCATCGCGCCGCCGACGTGCATCACGTCGGCGGACAGCCCGCGGACGGACTCGATCAGCATGTACTGCGGCAGCTCCGTGCTGTAGAACGACACGTCGGCCACCCACCAGCCGCGCAGCAGCGGATTGCCGTGCAGCATGTCCCACGCCTGGAGCGCGATGGAGGCGCCGTCCGAGCCGACCGAGATCGTGCGCGACTCAAGCAGGTAGCACGTAAACAGCGCGACGGCCGCGGCCGCGGTGCCGACTGCCCACAAGACCGCGCCGCGGACGCGGTCCCGGCCGCCGGTCGGACCCGCCGCATGGCGGCTGCGCGACCTCGCCGCGCCCGTCGTCGAGGTGCCGCTCAACTCGATCGATCCGGCTCGGCCGGTGGGGGCGGACCAGCCGGTCCTGCTGCTGCCACCGCCTTGCTGATCCCGGGGAACACGCGGCCGCCCAGCTTGGTCAGCAGGTTGTAGTTGTAGACCATGATCACGTACGGCCCTACCTGGTACTGGTGGGCCGGGCGGCCGAAGACCTTGCGCACGCTGGCGATGGGCAGCCCGCCCGGCGGCGCGTTGGGATCGGTGGCGGCGATGACGAAGTTGGCCCGCCGCTGACTTGGCTCGTACCAGGTGACCGACGCCTCCCAGTGCCGCGCGGCGGAGGCCTGGTAGACGACCGGCGCGACGAGTACCTTGCCGCCGCTGGCCACGGTGATGTTGTTCGACTCCCAGTAGTAGGCCAGGCCCTCGGTGTACTTGTGGCCGGTCAGCCAGTTCACCAGCGCCTGGTCCGGCACCGCCAGCGGCGCCCAGGTGGCCGCCCAGCACAGCGCCGCGAGGCTGCAGGCGAGCCACGCCCCGAGCAGCGGCACGAGCACGCGGCCGGGATGCCAGCGGTCCGGGACCAGGCCGGGCAGCATCCGGCCGGCGAGCACCGCGCCGAACGGCAGCAGGATGGCGACCTCGTGGGCGTGGCTGAGCGACGGCAGCTCGGTGCCGAGGATGCCCGAGGCGAGGACGGCGAGCGTCCCCGCGACGAGGATCTGCGACACCCGGTCGATGCGGCTGCCGAAGAAGGTCGCGATCGCCAGCGCCAGCCCGCATGCCGCCAGCGCCAGCCCGATCAGGTGCAGGTGCGCGATCAGCGCGAGCTGGTGATCGGCGTGGTTGGCGCCGAACAGCAGCATGATCGTCTGGCCCATCACCCGGGCGTTCGAGGGGATCTGCGAGCTCGGGGAGAGCAGCTGCTGCGGCAGCGGGTGCAGCGCGTAGCCGCCGAGGTCGCGCAGCACCCGCTCGGCGAGCTTGGCAAGCTCGGCGGAAAGCCCGGCGGCCAGCAGGAGCAGGGCGTCGTAGCGGAGCTCGGCGAGCGGCCGGCGCCGCAGGGCGAGCACGAGCAGCCGGACCAGCGCGACGGCGGCGACGGGAACGGTCGCCGCGACCAGGGTGAGCTGGTCGCCCACCTGAATCCCGGCGAGCAGCGCGCACACCGCCACCGGGACGTACCAGCGCTCAGGCGCCCGGTCCATGAGCAGCAGCACCACGAGGATGGGCACCGCGGTGCCGGCGTGGTCCGGGTTCTCCAGGAGCACCGCCGTGCCGCCGATGATCCCGGGCGCGAGCATGATCCCGCCGGCCACCAGCGCCCGGACGACGCCCGCCCGGCCCTTGACCCGCCCCCGCGCCAGCAGCGCGGCGAGCAGCACGGTCAGCGTGTAGGTGAGCGCCCCGCAGATGTGCACCACGTCGGGCGTCAGCCCGCGGAACACCTCCACCAGCATGTACTCGGGAAGCTCGGTGGTGTAGAAGGAGACGTCGGCGGTCCACCAGCCGCGCAGCAGCAGGTTCCCGTGCAGCATCGCGTTGGCCTGCAAGACGATCGAGGCGCCGTCGGCGTTGAACGGCGCGATCCGCGACTGGCGCAGGTACAAGGTGAACAGGCCGAGGCCGGCGAGCAGCAGGCCGCCGGCCCACGCGAACCGCAGCTGCCAGATCGCGGCCCACCGTGATGCCGGCGCCTCCGGCGCCTCCGGCGCCCCGGGCATCCCCGGCGCCCCGCCCGTCTGCGCCGCTGACGGGGCGT
>JASHPP010000532.1 GCA_030038035.1 Trebonia sp. | reverse complement strand
TGCCGCGCGGGCGGCGCCCGGCGCGGCTGCCGGTCACCGTCCGCCTGTCGCCGGCCCGGTGCTTCGAAGGCGAGGACGTGCGGCTCGCCGTAAGCGTCGGCGCCGGTGCCGGAGCCGGCGCCGGAGCCGGAGTTCGCCTGGACGAGGTGACCTTCACGGTCTCGCCGGCCGACGGCGTCACGGTCTGGGGGGCGGACGGGCCCGCCGCCCAGACCGTGCTTGACGCCACGCAGGCTTGCGCGGCGTGGACCCTGCGGCCGCAGCGCTGGGGACGGCGGGAGCCGGCCACGGTCAGCGTGACCTGCCGGGCGGGGATGGGCGCCTGGCAGACCTCGCTGCTTGCCCGGCCCGGCATGCTGGACGTCTTCCCGCGCGCGCCGCGGGTGCGGCCCCGGCTCGTGCCGCCCGAACTGCTGCGGCGGATCGGCGAGCACGCCGGCCGGGCGAGCGGGGACGGGACCGAGTTCGCCGGGATCAGGCCCTACGTGCCCGGGGACCTGCTGCGGGACGTGAACCGCCCGGTGAGCATCCGCCGCAGGCAGTGGCACGTCAACCAGCGCGCCGCCTCCCGGGCGGCCGACCTGGTCGTCATGATCGACGTGTTCGACGACATCGGTCCGCCCGGTGACAGCACCCTCGACCTCGCGGTCCGCGGCGCGGCCGCGCTCGTGGCCGCCTACCTGCGGATCAGCGACCGCGCCGGGCTGGTCGTGCTCGGCGGGCTGCTCCGCTGGCTGGCCCCGGCGCCAGGCGACAGGCACTTCTACCGGATCGCGGCGATGATGCTCGACGCGCGCCACCACAGCTACGTCAGCCCCGACCTGAACCGCATCCCGCGCCCGGCGCTGCCGCCAGGCGCGCTTGTCGTCGCGTTCACCCCGCTGCTCGACCCGCGCTCGCTGACCGCGCTCACCGACCTGCGCCAGCGCGGCTTCGCGCTGGCCGTCGTGGACACGCTGCGGCACGAGCCCCCGGTCGCGGCACGGGCGAGCGCGGACGCGCTCGCGCTGCGGGTGTGGCGGCTGGAGCAGGCCGCGCTCCGGGAGGGCCTGGCGGGGATCGGCGTCCCCGTGTTCGGCTGGGATGAAGGTTCCGAACTCGACGCGGTGCTGGCTCCCGTGCGCCGGCCTCTCCTGCGGGGCCGGCGATGAGGGTACCGGGCGCCGGCGGCTCGCCGCTCGCCGTGGTGCTGGTAGCCGCGGGGATCGCCGCCGCCTTCGGCTTCGATCTCGGCGATGCCGGCCTGGCGGCCATCGGGATGGTCATCCTCGGCCTGCTCCTGGCCGTCGGCGCGCCCCGGGGCCTGCGCGGGGATCTGGCGGCCCGCTGGGCGGGCCGCCAGATCCCCGCGCTCACCGCGGGCGCCGCCACGGCAGGCGTCGTGCTCGCCGCGCTGACCTTCCGTCCCCCGGACGTGGTCTGGGCCGTGCTCGCCGGCGCGGCCGCTGCCGCCGCGGCCTACCTGGTCGCCGTGCCGCGCGGCCCGCGCACCCCGCCGTCAGCGTGACGCCCCGGGCCCGGCAGCGTCCGCCGCCGGCCTTTGCGCGCAGCCGTCGGACATCAGCGCTATTGTTTGAGGCTAGGCACAATTTGGTACTTTCGCGTTCGCCGCACGGGGTGCGCGAGCGCTGCGGGGCAGGAACACCCACGATGGTCAGCAGCCTGGAACCGAGGGTGCCTGAGGGCATCGACATCACGCACCCGAGCATCGCGCGGGTCTACGACTATCTGCTCGACGGCAAGGACAACTTCGCGGTCGACCGGGCCGTCGCAGAAAAGCTGATGGCCTCCCACCTGGAGCCGAAGCGGCTCGCGCTCGCCAACAGGGACTTCCTCGTCCGCGCGGTGCGGTTCGTCGCGGAGCAGGGCGTCGCCCAGTTCCTCGACCTGGGCAGCGGCCTGCCGACCTCGCCCAGCGTCCACGAGGTGGCCCGCAATGTCACTCCCGGCGCGCGCGTCGCCTACGTGGATTACGACCCGGTGGTGATCGCGCACAACCGCGCGCTGCTTGCCACTGGCGAGGGCCTCGTCACGATCCGGGCCGATCTGCGCGACCCGCAGGCCGTGCTCGGCAGCGAGATCGTCAAGGACTGCCTCGACTTCAGTCAGCCGGTCGCGATTCTCCTGCTCAGCGTCTTGCACTTCATCGGGGACGAGGAAGATCCTGAGGGCATCATCGCCCAGTACCGGGACGCCCTCACGCCCGGCAGCTTCCTGGTGCTCTCGACCGGCACCTCCCAGGGAGCGGACCCCGGCATGGTCTCCGGCACGAGGGATGCCTACCAGGACTACAGCACCCCATTCCGGCTGCGCTCGCACGCGGAGGTCCTGCGCTTTTTCGACGGCTTCGAGCTGGTCGATCCCGGCGTGGTCTTGATGCAGGACTGGCGCCCGGGCAAGACAACCGACCGAGTCCCCCTGAAGGCGACGAACCTGTCCGGCGCCGGGGTGAAACGGTAGCGGGACCTCGGCGCTTTAGCGGCTTTCCCTTGCGGGCCGTGGCCGCTCGGTTCACAATGGCGGCAATTGGTGATGAGGCTCGCCACGGTCCGGTAATGCGGGGGGGTTCCAGGACCGGAACCGCGGGTGCTGTGCTCACCGGTCCTGGAGGCACCTCCCGGAGCCGGAGAGCCCGCTGACGGCTTCTGCGTCCTGTCCGGTTTCGGCAGGTGAGGAGCCCGCCAATGACCGTGTTCCGCCGCATCCTGGTCGGCTGGGACTGCTCGCCAGGCGCCGTCGCCGCCCTGCGCGCGGCGGCCGCGGTGGCGACTGACGACGCGGCGCACGTCGTCGCGCTCGCGGTGCTGCGCCCCGCGCCGCATACCGAAGACGCCGACGAGGGCGTCGCCGACTTCAACGGGCGCCAGCGCTTCGCCCAGGAGACCTTCGCCAAAGCCTGCGAGGCCATCCCTGACGTCCAGCGGGCCCGGGTGAGCCTGCAGTTCGCCCAAAGCGGCGACGCCGCCCGGACGGTCTGCGACTACGCCCAGCAGCACGGTTTCGACCTGCTTGTCCTCGGCCGGCACGGCACTGGCGGCGTGCTGCACCCGCGCCTTGGTCACGTCGCCGCGACCGCGGCCCGCAAGAGCAGCCTGCCGGTGCTGCTGGCTCCGTAGCGCGCGCCGGCGGCGCGCCGGCGGCGCGCCGGCCATGATCACGGTGATCGGTCGCTCACCGGAAAATCGCCATGTATCGTAAGAACTGAATACGCGATGAGGCTCGCGTGCCGCCGGGGGACCCGGCTGATGGCCTCTACCTGCAACCGTGTCCGTTGTCGGATGAGCAGGGGAGGCCGTGAAGAAGTGCCTGAGCTGATCCAGGTCCTGCAGAGCCTTGTCGTCCTCACGTTCGCCCCCCTGTACGCAGGGGCGATGGCGCGCGCCGAGGCTGTCGTCGGGTCCAAGCGCGGCCCGAGCGTGCTGCAGCCCTACCGCGACCTGGCCAAGCTCCTGCGCAAGGGCAGCGCGGTCAGCGACCAGGCGTCCTGGGTGTTCCGGGGCGCACCGTTCGTCGCGTTCGCCTGCTACCTGACGGTGTCGGTCATCGTCCCGGTGATCACGAACGAGCCGCTGCCGCTGGCGTTCCTCGCCGACCTGATCGGCGGCGCGTTCGTGCTCACGCTGGCCAGCTTCGTGATCTCCCTGTCCGGCCTGGACACGGCCAGCCCGTACGGCGGGCTTGGCGCGAGCCGGGCGAGCTGGATCGGCAGCATGGCCGAGCCCACGCTGATCCTGGTGTTCTTCACCGTCGGCGCGGTGTCCGCCTCGGACAACCCCTACCTGATGAACCACGCGGTCGCGTCCTCCCCGTACGTGGTCGTGCTGCCCACGCACCTGCTCGGCCTGGTGGCGTTCTTCATGATCGTCCTGGTCGAGAACGGCCGGATCCCGATCGACAACCCCGGGGGGTCGACCGAGATATCGATGATCGAGGAAAGCCGCGTCCTTGAGTACTCCGGCCGGGAGTACGCGCTGGTCAAGTGGGGCGGCTGGATGAAGCTGTTCCTGCTGTCGTCGGTGTTCATGAACGTGTTCGTGCTGCCGTGGGGGCTTGGCAGCGCGGCCAGCCTGCCCGGCGCGCTGCTGGCGATCCCCGTGCTGCTCGGCAAGCTCGCGCTGTGCGGGCTGGCGATCGTGGTCATCGACACGTCGTTCGCCAAGCTGCGGTTCTTCCGGATCGCCGAGTTCCTCGGCGCCGCGTTCATGCTCGCCCTGGTGGGCGTCGCCACCTCCTACGTGATCGGGGCGTGAGCGGCCATGCAGTCCCTGTCCGCTAGCAGCACCGCCGGGGTGCTCCTTGACCTGTCCGGCGCGACGATCCTGCTGCTGGCCTTCGCGTGCCTGGCGTCCAAGCTGTTCAACCGGTACGTCGCCTACTACGGCGCCCAGTCGGTGGTGCTGTCGTTCGCCGCGGGCACCGCGGCCGTCGCCTTCCACAGCACGGAGCTGTGGATCCTCGCGGTGCTGACGCTGGCGGTCAAGGGCATCGCGATCCCGATCGCGGCCCGCCGCGTCCTGGTCAGAAGGCTGGCGCTGAAGCGGGACGCCTCGATGTCCACCGGCCTGTCCACCTCGCTGATCGCCGGCGGGGCGCTGACCGCGTTCGCCTACCTGGTCACCCGGCCCGCGCTGCTGCCGCACGGCACCGCCGCGGCCGCGGTGGTCCCGCTGTCGACCGCGGTGATCCTGCTCGGCGCCCTGTCGATGGTCGTGCGGCGGCACACCGTCGCCCAGCTCATCGGCTGGCTCATCGTCGAGAACGGGGTGTTCCTCGGCGCGATCACCCTGGTGGCCACGTTCCCGTTCATCGTCGAGGCCGGGATCTTCCTGGACATCGTGGCGGGGGTGCTGATCATGATCGTGTTCGTCTCCGGGCTGACCCGCCAGCTCGCCCAGGCCAGCGCCGGCGAACTGAAGGAGCTGCGCGGATGA
>JASHPP010000531.1 GCA_030038035.1 Trebonia sp. | reverse complement strand
TCACGCCGTCCATGCCGGGCATCCGCAGGTCCATCAGGATCACGTCGGGCCGTAGCTCCTGGGCCAGCCGGACGGCCTCCGCGCCGTCGGCGGCCTCGCCCAGCACCTCGAACTCCGGGTTACGCGCGAACATGCTGCTCACCCCGTCTCGCACCACGGGATGGTCGTCCACGATCAGTAGCCTGATCGGAGCGCCGCCCTGGGCAGCGTCCGAGCCCGGTGCCGGGATGCTGGGACTGCTCACCCGGAGACCTCCGCGGGCGCGGCCGGGATGCAGGCGGAGATCCCGGTGCCAAGTCCCGGTTCCGATTCGATGTGCAGCGTCCCCGCCAGGCCCTCGATCCGCTGCCGCATCGCGATCAGGCCGAACCCGCCAGCCGTCCTGTTCGCGAGACCCCTACCGTCGTCGCGGACGTCCAGCGCGACCTCGTGGTCCATGTACGACAGCGTCACCCCGGCCTTGGTCGCCTTGGCGTGCCTGGCGATGTTGGCCAGCGCCTCCTGCGCGGTCCGCAGCAGCGCGCTCTCGGCTTCCGGGGGCAGCGGCCGTTCGGTCCCGGTCGTCATGACCCGGACCTCGATCCCGTGCAGCGCCGACCAGCGCGAGGCGGTGCCGGCCAGCGCCTCGCTTAGCGAGGCGTCCTCCAGCGGCTCGGGACGCAGCGCGTCCACCGACCGCCGCGCCTCCGACAGGCTCTCCCTGGCCAGCCTGATCGCGGCGTCGTGGTGCCCGCGCCACTCCGCCGGTTCGCCCGCGTGCTCAGCCGCCTGCAGCTGGGTGATGATCCCGGTCAGCCCCTGTGCCAGCGTGTCGTGGATCTCCCGGGCCATCCGCTGCCGCTCGTCCAGCATCCCGGCTTCCCGCGCCTGGGTCACCAGCTGCTGGTGCAGGCCAGCGTTCTCGGCCAGCGCCGCCTCCAGCCTGCGGTTCGACTCCCGCAGCTCGTTCAGCGTCCGCCCGCGCTGGTCGTGCTGCGTTTCGAGGACATGCAGGAACCAGGTGAGGCCGCACACGGCGAGCATGTTGCAGGCGAAAATGGCGGCGCAGGCGGCCAGGCCGGCCGGCGTCGTCCTGTCCAGGCCCGCCGTCTGCGCCGTGGCCGCCACGCCGGCGGTGGCGGCCACGCCGGACAGCTGCCATGGCCAGGGCAGCAGCAGGATCGAATAGCTGTACCCGGCGTAGGCGTAGAACCCGAACCACGGATCCCTGATTACCAGCGCGTACGAGATGGCGATCAGCCCGGCCACGAACACGGCCGCCACCAGGGGGCGGCTGCGCACCTGCGGGTGCACCGCCACCAGGCCCCACACCGCGGCCACCAGGCACAGCACCAGGGTGGTGGGCGCCGAACCCCAGTGCCCGACCAGCACGGAGGTGGCCAGTGCCCCGAGGAGGACCAGCTGTACGGCCGACGCCCGGGCCGGCGCCGAGCGCCGCCACGTCTCCACCGGGTAGCCGGATCCCGGACCGCTCATCTGATCTCCTCCGCTCCCGAATCTACTCCCAGCGGAAGAACCTGACCGCCGCCAGTCCGAACGCCACCGCGTACGCCGCCATCGTCACCAGCTGCAGCCAGGACGGCCACTGCCCCTGAGTCGCGTCCTGCAGTGCGGGCACCGCCGCGCCCAGCGGGGTGGCGTGGCTGATGTGCTGCAGCACCGTCGGCATGTTCTGGATGGGCAGCCACAGCCCGGCGAAGAACATCATCAGGTAGAAGAAGACCGCGCCGATGCCCCGGGCGACGCCTGCGCTGGACGCCACCGCGGAGATGAACAGCCCGGCCGCCATCAGCGCGGCGGCGGACACCACGCCGGTCACGAGGAACCCGCCGAGCTGACGCGGCGCGGCCACTCCGTATCCGCCGCTGGCCACGGCCAGCAGGACGATCACGATGGCCGCGGTGACGACCAGCTTGACCGTGAGTTCGGCGACTAGCACCCGGACCGGCCCGGCGGGCGTGGTCTTCAGCCGGCGCAGGTATCCCAGCTCCCGGTAGCCGGCCAGCGTCGCCGGCATGGCGATCAGGGACAGCAGGCCCATCGCGAAGACCAGCAGGATGGGCACGTACACGTCGAGCGTGGTCAGGCCGCCGTACTTGGCGACCGGCGTGTTGAAGGAGTGGATCGAGCCGAAGATGATCATCAGGAGCAGCGGGAACCCGCCGCCCGCCAGCAGTCCGACTGCCGCGCGCCCCCGGGTGAACAGCTTCAGCTCGGTGATGATGAGCTGGGTCATCGCGGAACGCCTGCGCAGGGCCGGCGCCGCCATCGTGGTGGCCGTCATGGCTGTTTCCTCTCGGTCGTCGCCGATGTCGCAGTGTCCGGGTCTTCGCCGGCCCGCGAGTGCCTGCCGGTGAACGTGAGGAACGCGTCCTCCAGGCTGGCCTGCTCCACCCGCAGCTGCTCAGCCACGATCTGGTTGCGGGCCAGCGCGGAGATGACCGCGTTCAGCGCCTTGCTAGTGCCGGTGACCACGACGGCGTCGCCCTTGCGGACGACCTTGGTAACCTCCGGCAGGCTTTCCAGCAGCTGGTCATCGACCGGAACGGACGGGCGGAACTGGATCCGTTGCTCGGTTTCGACCCGCTCGGCGAGCGCGGCCGGAGTATCCAGCGCCACGACCTGGCCCGCGTCGATCATGGCTACCCGGTCGCACAGCCGCTCGGCCTCCTCCATGAAGTGGGTGACGAGCACGATAGTGACCCCGCGGTCGCGCACCCCCTCGATCAGGTCCCAGGTGTCGCGCCTGGCCTGCGGGTCCAGGCCGGTGGTGAGCTCGTCAAGCACCGCCACCCGCGGCCTGCCGACCAGCGCCAGCGCGATCGACAGCCGCTGCTGCTGGCCACCGGAGAGCTTGCGAAACGGGGTCCTGGCCTTGGCCGAGATCCCCAGCACCTCAATCAGCTCCCGCCAGTCCGCCGGATCGCGGTAGAAGGAACTGTAGAGCTCCAGTGCCTCGGCAACCCGGAGCTGATCGGGCAGCCGGCTCTCCTGCAGTTGCACCCCGAGCCGCTGGGTAAGCTCGGCCCGGTCCCGGAGCGGATCGAGCCCGAGCACGCTGATCTCGCCCTGGTCCGGCTCCCGGAGCCCCTCGATGCACTCCACGGTCGTGGTCTTGCCGGCACCGTTAGGGCCGAGGATCCCGAAGATCTCGCCCTCGTGCACGGTGAACGAGACATCGCCGACCGCGACGGTATCCCCGTACTCCTTGTGCAGGTTGTGTACCTCGATCACTGCTGACATGCCCTCAGCATCGCGGCAGCGGGCAGGCAGGCGCATCGCCCGTACGCAGGGACCACCGGCTGAATCACCGGATAAGCCGACCAGCCGGCCCCTCCACCGATCGGTTGACCGCGCGTGGACGCGATCGCGGGCACGCAGCTCTCCGGCAGGCTCCGCCCGCAGAAAGCAACCCGATGCTGAGCGCGGGGACCGTGCTGGCCGTACTTCAGGTTCGGGTGCCCGCACGGTGGCTGTCTTGTCAGGTCGCGGAGAGCATTGAGATGCAGGTGACCGGAATGGCCGGGAACCGCAGCTCACTGGAGGCATTCCGATGTACGCACAGGCTGACAACAGCATCCGTCCCGCGCGATCATTCCTGATGAGGCTTCTGGTCAGGTCATGGGAATACCGCCGCCGCCGCCTCGCGGTCGGCGTGCGTGTTGCCTGCGGCATCTTCAACGTCGTCGTTGGCGTTGTCTTGCTCGCCTCAGTTCCCTGGACCGGGCCGTGGGCGTTGCTGGGGGCGCTGCCGCTAGCGGGGGCCGCGCTGCTCTTCTGGACCGCCCGCCGGTTGCAGGCCAGTGCCCAGGGCTAGCCTGGCGGCGTCCGCTCGTAGCGTGCCGGTCCGGGTTGCATGCGATCTGGAATGCTCGCCGGGCGCGAGTTCCTGGCGGATACTAGGGCCAGCAGCCGAGAGTTTCGTGGGTAACGGCGACAGTGCCATTCGCGTGACCGACCAGCGGTCCGGCCCGCCCGTCGAGGGCGGGCGGCGCAGTCGCGCCTCCTGCCGGTCCCTCATGGCAGGTTGCGAGAGGCAGTCCGGTGTACGCACAGGCTGACGGCTTCCCTCCCTCGCGATCAGTCCTGATGAGGCTTCTGGTCAGGTCATGGGAATACCGCCGCCCCCGTCTGGCGATCGGTGTGCGTATCGCCAGCGGCATCTTCAACGTCGTCCTTGGCGTTGTCTTGCTCGCCTCAGTTCCCTGGACGGGGCCATGGGGATTGCTGGGGGCGCTGCCGCTGGCGGGGGCGGCACTGATCTTCTGGACCGTCTACCGC
>JASHPP010000530.1 GCA_030038035.1 Trebonia sp. | reverse complement strand
CCTGAGCATGCCGCGCACCCGACCTACCGAGACGTGTTCGGCATCGCCGAGTTCCGCGCGCTCTGGCTGGCCCAGCTCGTCTCGGTGGTCGGCGACCAGCTTGCCCGGGTCGCGCTGACCGTCCTGGTGTACGACAGGACAAGGTCGGCGCTGCTCGCGGCGGTGACGTTCATGCTCAGCGTGGTGCCGGTCTTCGTCGGCGGCGTGACGCTTGCCGGCCTGGCGGACAGGTTCTCGCGGCGCGCGGTGATGATCGCGTGCGACGCGTTCCGGTGCGCGCTCGTCGTGCTCATGGCGCTGCCCGGGGTGCCGCTCGCGCTGCTCGTGGCGCTGCTGGCCGTGGTGACGCTGGCCAGCGCGCCGTTCACCGCGGCGCGAGCCGCCATCTACCCGGACGTCCTGGCGGGGGAGAAGTACGCGGCCGGCACGGCCATCACGCTGACCACCAACCAGTTCGCCCAGGTGGCCGGGTTCGCGGCCGGCGGGGCCGCCGTGGGGCTCCTCGGCGTCCGCAGCTCGCTGATCGTCGACGCGGCCACGTACGCGGCGTCAGCGGTCATCGTGCGCTGCTGGGTGCGGGCACGGCCCCATCCCCCGCGAGCGAAGCCGGCGGCGCGGCCCGAACCGGCGGGGCCCGAACCGGCTGGGCGCGAACCGGCTGGGCGCGAACCGGCTGGGCCTGCGGCGGCGGGCCCAGCGGCGGGGCCAGCAACGGCGGGGCCAGCGGCCGGGGAGGAGCCTGCCAGCCCCGCCGCCGACGGCTTCATCGGCGCGACACTGATGGTGCTGCGCTCTCCCGCGATGCGGCTGCCGATGCTCTTCGGCTGGCTGGCCGCGTTCTACAACGCCGCCGAGGGCGTCGCGGCCCCGCTGGGCGCGAGCTTCGGCGGGGGCGCCCTGACGGTGGGCGCGATCCTGGCCGCCCAGGCCCTCGGCGAGACGGTGGGCATGCTCGCCTTCGGCCGCCTGGTTCGGCCCGCGACGCGGCTGCGCCTGATGGGCCCGCTCGCGGTCGCCACCTGCGGTGTCCTGATCCTGTTCGCCGCGGGCCCCGCGCTGGCCGCCGCGCTGGCGATCCTCTTCGCCTCAGGGGCCTTCGGCGCCTACCAGATCGCGGCCAACGCCGCGTTCGTCAGCGCGGTGCCTGGGGCACGACGTGCCCGGGCGTTCGGGCTCGCGCAAGGCGGCATGAGCCTGGGTCAGGGGACGATCATGGTGCTGGCCGGTGCCGCCGCGCTGCACTTCGCCCCGGCGACGGTCGTCGCGGTGGCAGGCGCGGCAGGCGCCCTGTGTGCCGCGGGTGTCGCGGCGAGTTGGATGCGGTCGCGGAAGGCGGCCGCGCCCGGCGATTGACTGTCACTCAGCCGTCACGCCCGGCCGCGTTCCGTCGGCCGACGGTAGCCGAGTGTCACGCCCAGCCAGTGGTGGTCATGTCCCTCTCCTTCCGGGTCAGCGGGTCGCTGTGTCCTGCGTGTGTGCTCTTACGCCCAGCCGGTGGTGGTCATGTCCTCCTCCTTTCGCCGCGGGGGGTCCGTCTGCCGTGTCTGCTGCTACGCCCAGCCGGTGGTGGTCATGTCCTTCTCCTTCCGGGTCAGCGGGTCGCTGCGTCCTGCGTGTGTGCTCTTACGCCCAGCCGGTGGTGGTCATGTCCTTCTCCTTTCGCGTCGGCGGGTCGCTGCGTCCTGCGTGTGCTCTTACGCCCAGCCAGTGGTGGTCATGTCCTCCTCCTTCCGCTGCGGGGGGTCCGTCTGCCGTGTCTGCTGCTACGCCCAGCCAGTGGTCACTTCGTCCCCCTCTTGTCTGAAAAGTCCACCTTACGGAGTATTACACCTTATGCGGAGTAGTGGACCGTTTCCAAATGCTTGAATACGCAACATCCCCGTCAGTAGGGAATGGAAACGCACGCAGGTAACTATTCGGTTACAGTTAAGTGGCTGACAGGCGGCGCCCGGACGCTGCAAGCGCTTGCACCATCGGTGTTTCAGATGCTTGCGCGCCCCGTCCGGACGCGTCCGCGGGTGCGATCCGCTGGCAGCCAGTAGCCGTGTTTAGACATTTCGCACGTGAAATCTGTGACAATGTGGGGTTAGCACTGCACGTTGCGCAACCCGGCGTCTGGACCAGGATCCGCGACGGAATGCATCGCCAAAGCGAAGGAGGCCTGATGAATCACGCGCGCGGCACTGCGTCTTACCGTCGGTGCCCTCGCGTCGGTGATTGGGCCGTCTGGTCGCTGCCGAGGCCGCTTCGCGCGTTCGTCGTGCTCGTAGTCTGCGGATACCTGGCCTGGGTCTGCGTGGACGCGGCGCTGTTCCGGTTCTACCTGGAGGACCTGCTGCTGTTCGGCGCGCTGCTCGGGTGCGGCGCCGCCACGGTGGAACTGACCAGGCGCTCGAGCGAGCCAGCGGGCGTCGTGAAGGACGTCTACGCGGTGTGGGAACTCCCCGTCGTGATCCTGCTTCCCCCGCTGTACGCGCTGGTCGTCCCGGCGATCAGGCTCGCGCTGACGCAGTGGCGGGTGCGGCGGGCGCCGCTGTACCGACGCGTCTTCACCGCGTCGGCGATCGGCATCGCCTATGGCTCGGCATCGCTGGTGTACCACGGGATACTCCCCGTCGGGTGCCACCCGCGCGCCTACCTGTGGGCCCATGCCGACATGTGGCTCATGGCGGCCGCGCTGACCGGCCTCACCCAGTGGGTGGTGAACCAGGGCCTGGTGCTGACCGCGGTCAAGGCCGCGGACCCAGCCACCCGCATCAGGGACACGGTCCTGGGCGTGGAGCCGCTGCACAACGACGTGACCGAGCTGTGCGCCGCCCTGCTCGTCGCCCTGGGCATGACGGTCAGCTACGTCACGCTGATCATCGCGCTGCCGCTCGTCACCCTGCTGCAGCGGTCCTTCCGCCACACCCAGCTGCTCAACGAGGCCAGGGCGGACGCCAAGACCGGCCTGCTCAACGCGATGACATGGGATCGCGAGGCGGCGGCCGAAGTCGCCCGCGCGGTCCGCACCGGCTCCCCGCTCGCCGTGGCGCTCCTCGACCTGGACCGGTTCAAGCAGATCAACGACACCTACGGGCACCTGGTCGGCGACAATGTGCTCAGGCAGATCGCGACCACGATGACCCAGATACTTCGCGACTACGACCTCGCGGGCCGGTTCGGCGGCGAGGAGTTCGTGATGCTGCTCCCGCAAACGCGGGCGGTTGACGCGTTGCGTATCGCCGAACGGGTCCGCGCGCACATCTCGCAGCTGCCCATCTACTCAGGGGGCGCGGGCGGCGCGGCCGGGGCCGAGCGCGTGCCTGTGACCGTGTCCATCGGCGTGGCGGCCCTCGACGCAGGCTCGCGCCGCGAACTGACCGACCTGCTCGCCGCCGCCGACGCGGCGCTCTACCGGGCCAAGGCGTCCGGCCGGGACCAGGTGCAGATGATCAGCACGAGCCGCGGGCTCAGCGCGGTCCGTCCTCGCGCCGCCGACGACCTGCCACCGGACGGCGGCACGTTCACCCGCACCGCCGCGTTCACGGGCGGCGCGGGGATGCCGGAGATTGACGTGCGGCTCGACGCGGGGATGGCCGGGGGCGAGGCTCAGCTGCCTGCGGACGGCAGCGCGAGCACGGCGACCACCTCGGCGCTGGCCGTATGACACTGCGAGGCGTCGCCGGTCCGCAGCACCTGTGGCGTCGGGTACCCCTGGCAGGTCCAGCCGTTCACGGTGACCGGGGCGCCGCCGCCGTTGCCCGGCACCTCGCCCGCCCGCATCATCGCCGCGTAGGTGTCCTCGACGTGCAGTACCGCGGCGCAGTCCACGGTCCCCTTGGCCACCTTGATCACCACGGGCACGTTGGCGGCGGTGCGGGTCGTGCCGCAGGACGTACCCGGCGCGCCCGCAGCCGCGGCGGCGGACGAGCACGCCGCTAGGCCAGCGCCGGCCACGGCCACGACCGCGGCCATGACCGCCAGCCAGGCCGCGGCCTCTACCGCCGGCAAGCGGCGCGCCGGCCGGTTCGTCCTCAACTGTCGCACTTTTCCCGTCGCCGCCAGTTGTCCGTACGTAGCCAGGATTCCACCCTAGTGCCCCCGCCCCGCCGCGCCCGGCGTGCCCCGCTTCGGCCTGCCTGCCCCACCGCGCCCCGCCCGCGCGGCTCCGCCCGCGCCCTTCCGGGCTACTCCGCTCGCCCCGCCCCCCCTGCGATGCGGGCCGTTGGCGTATCTGGCCCCAATAGAGTGGGCCGTTGGCGCAACCGGCCCGAAACCTCCTCGATCCCGTTTGCATATTCATTCATTCTGGTGCATAATTCTCCAGAATGGCGGATGCGAGGAGGCGCCGAACATGGGCATACGGGTCGCGGTGGCCGGAGCCAGCGGCTACGCGGGCGGCGAACTGCTGCGCCTGCTCGCCGGCCATCCGGACCTGGAGATCGGCGCGGTCACCGGGGAATCGAGCGCGGGCAGGCCGGTTACCGCGGTGCACCCCAACCTCACCGGCCACCCGGCGTTCGACGGCCGCACGTTCGACGTTACCGACGCCGAGGTGCTGGCGGGCGCCGAACTGATCTTCATGGCCCTGCCGCACGGCCAGTCCGCGGCGCTGGCGGAAAAGCTGCCCGACGCGCGGATCGTCGACCTGTCCGCCGACTTCAGGCTCGCCGACGAGGCGGCCTGGCAGCAGTTCTACGGCGCCGGCCACGCCGGCCGCTGGACTTACGGCCTGCCCGAACTGCCCGGTGCGAAGGACCGGATCGCCGCGTCGGCACGAGTGGCCGCGCCCGGCTGCTACGCCACCGCGTCGATACTCGCGCTCGCCCCGCTGCTCGTGGCCGGCCTCGCCGACCCCGCGGACATCGTGATCGTTGCCGCCTCGGGCACCTCGGGGGCAGGCCGCTCGCCCCGCCCGGACCTGCTCGCCAGCGAGGTCATGGGCAGCATGTCCGCGTACCAGGTCGGCGGCACCCACCGGCACACCCCGGAGATCGAGCAGGCGCTCGCGGAGGTCCTGGATTTTCATCCCGAACGATCCCTCCCGTCTCCCCAGCCCACGATCTCCTTCACCCCGCTGCTTGCGCCGATGCCGCGCGGCATCCTCGCCACCTGCACGGCCCGGCTGGCGCCGGGCGTCGCCGACGGCCCGGACCCGGCCAGCGTGCTGCGCGGCGCGTTCGCCGACGCGTACGCGGGCGGCCCGTTCGTGCACCTGCTCCCGGCGGACCAGTGGCCGGTCTCCGCGGCGGTGTCCGGGTCCAACGGCGCGCACCTGCAGGTGACCGCCGACGCGCACGCCGGCCGCGCGGTCGTGGTCTGCGCCATCGACAACCTCGGGAAGGGCGCGGCCGGCCAGGCCGTGCAGATCGCCAACCTCATGCTCGGCCTGCGTGAGACGGCCGGCCTTACCCCCCATGGAGTGGCCCCATGAGCGTGACAGCACCGCTCGGTTTCCGGGCCGCGGGCGTCGTCGCCGGACTCAAGGAGTCCGGCGAACGGGACGTCGCGGTCGTGCTCAACGACGGGCCGTCCCGCGCGGCGGCGGCGGTCTTCACCGCCAACCGGGTGCAGGCGGCGCCGGTCAGGTGGACCCGTCAGGTGATCAGCGGCGGCCGGGTCCGCGCGGTCGCGCTGAATTCGGGCGGCGCGAACGCGTGCACGGGCCCGCTCGGCTTCCAGGACACGCACGCGACCGCCGAACGGCTCGCCGCCGCCATCGGCGACTCGGCCGGCGAGATCGCGATCTGCTCGACCGGCCTGATCGGCGAGCGGCTCCCGATGGACGCGCTGCTGCCCGCGGTGGACGCCGCGGTCGCCGAGGCCGATCGCGGCGGCGGCGTGCACGCCGCCGACGCGATCCGCACCACCGACACGGTCGTCAAGATCGCGTTCCGCCGGCAGACCGCTGACGGAACCCTGTACACGATCGGCGGCATGGCCAAGGGCGCCGGCATGCTCGCCCCGGCGCTGGCGACCATGCTGTGCGTACTCACCACCGACGCCGACCTGTCGGCCGCGGAACTCGACTCCGCGCTGCGCTCGGCGACCGCCGTCACCTTCGACCGGCTCGACACCGACGGCTGCATGTCGACCAACGACACCGTGCTGCTGCTCGCCAGCGGCGCGGCGGGGGTCAAGCCCGACCACGGGGACTTCACAAGGACGCTGACAGAAGTCTGCGCGGACCTGGCCCGCCAGCTCCAGCTGGACGCCGAGGGCGCGTCGAAGATGATCACGATCGAGGTCGTCGGCGCGGCCACCGAGACCGACGCGCTGACGGTCGGCCGGGCGGTGGCCAGGAGCAACCTGCTCAAGTGCGCGATCGCGGGCGAGGACCCGAACTGGGGCCGCGTGCTGGCCGCGGTCGGCACCACGGACGCGGTGTTCGACCCGGACCGGCTGAACGTGGCGATCAACGGCGTCTGGGTGTGCCGGGGCGGCGCGGCCGCCGAGGAGCGGTCGAAGGTGGACCTGCGCGGTCGCGACGTCACGATCACCGTAGACCTGTCCGCCGGCCCGAACACCGCCGTGATCCTCACCACCGACCTCACCGAGGCCTACGTGCGCGAGAACTCGGCGTACTCCACATGACCATGGTGATCGCCGAGGACAGGGACGACGCGCGGCGGGCGGTGGCGACCGCCAAGGCCGCCACGCTCATCGAGGCGCTGCCCTGGCTCGACCGGTTCCACGGCGAGACCGTGGTGATCAAGTACGGCGGCCACGCCATGACCGAGGCGGACCTGCGCGCCGGGTTCGCCCAGGACCTGGTGTTCCTGCGCTACGCCGGGCTGCGCCCGGTCGTCGTGCACGGCGGCGGCCCGCAGGTCACCGAGCACCTGGACCGGCTCGGCATCGAGTCGACGTTCACCGCCGGGCTGCGCGTCACCACGGCCGAGATGATCGACGTGGTGCGGATGGTCCTCGGCGGCAAGGTGAACAAGGACATCGTGGGCCTGATCAACCGGTACGGGCCGTTCGCGGTCGGCCTGTCCGGCGAGGACGCCAACCTGTTCACCGCCGAGCGCAAGGTCGCGGTCGTGGACGGCGCGGCGATCGACATCGGCCTAGTCGGCGACATCACCGTCACCGACCCGGGCGCGGTCCGCGCGCTGCTCGCCGACAACCGGATCCCCGTGGTGTCCAGCCTGGCCCGCGGCGTCGACGGCGAGGTCTACAACGTCAACGCCGACACCGCGGCCGCCGCGCTCGCGGTCGCGCTCGGCGCCGCCAAGCTGGTCGTGCTCACCGACGTGGCTGGCCTGTACGTGGACTGGCCGGCCTCGGCCAACGTGATCAGCCAGCTCGGCGCCGCCGACCTGGAGCAGCTGCTGCCGAGCCTGTCGGCCGGGATGATCCCCAAGATGGAGGCGTGCCTGACCGCGGTCCGCGGCGGCGTGCCGCAGGCGCACGTGCTCGACGGCAGGCTCAAGCACGCCGTCCTGCTCGAGATCTTCACCGACTCCGGCATCGGCACCATGGTGATAGGGGACCTCACATGACCGAGAGCGAAGACCTGCGCAACCGGTTCGAGGCCGCCATGATGGCGAACTACGGCACTCCGCCGCTCGCGCTCGCCCGCGGCCAGGGCTGCCGGGTCTGGGACGCCGACGGCAACCGGTACCTGGACCTGATCGCCGGGATCGCGGTCAGCGCGCTCGGCCACGCCCATCCGGCCATCGTGGCCGCGGTGACCGCCCAGGTCGGCAAGCTCGCGCACACCTCCAACCTGTTCGTGCACGAGCCAGGCGTGGCGCTCGCCGAGCGCCTGCTTGCCCTGCTGGCCGCCGACGGCCGGGTGTTCTTCTGCAACTCGGGCGCCGAGGCCAACGAGGCCGCGATCAAGCTGGTCCGCCGCAAGCAGGGCAGCAGCAGGCCGGTGATCGTGGCCGCGGAGCACGGCTTTCACGGCCGGACGATGGGCTCGCTCGCGATCACAGGCAAGGAGTCGATCAGGGAGCCGTTCGGGCCGTTCGGGCTTGACGTCCGCTTCGTCCCCTACGGCGAGGCGGCCGCGCTCGCCCGGGCGGTCGACCGCGACGTGGCGGCCGTCTTCCTCGAGCCGACCCAGGGCGAGGGCGGCGTGATCCCGGCGCCGGCAGGCTACCTGCGGGCGGCCAGGCAGGCGTGCGACGCGGCCGGGGCGCTGCTCGTGCTCGACGAGATCCAAAGCGGCATCGGCCGGACCGGCGCCTGGTTCGCCTACCAGCAGGAGCAGATCCTGCCCGACGTGCTCACGCTCGCCAAGGGGCTTGGCGGCGGCCTGCCAATCGGGGCCTGCGTCGGCTTCGGCGACTGCGGGAGCGCGCTGCGCAAGGGCGACCACGGCTCGACGTTCGGCGCCAACCCCGTTGCCTGCGCGGCGGCGCTTGCCGTGCTCGAGGTGATCGAGTCGGAGAACGTCCTCGGCAACGTCAAGGCCGTCGGCGACACGCTCGCCGGCGGCATCGCCGCGATCGGGCATCCCCTGCTCAGGGGCGTGCGCGGCAGCGGGCTGTGGCTCGCGGCGGTCCTCACCGCCGACAAGGCGCCGGCCGTCAGCGCGGCCGCGCAGGCGCACGGCTTCCTCGTCAACGCCGTGCAGCCGGACGCGGTACGGCTTGCCCCGCCGCTGATCTTGTCGCAGGAGGAGGCGCAGGAGTTCCTTGACGCGTTCCCGGCGATCCTGTCCGCGGCCGACGCGGGGGCGGCGGCCTGATGCCCGGCCCCAGGCACTTCCTCCGCGACGACGACCTGTCTCCCGCCGAGCAGGCGCGGGTGCTCGACCTGGCCGCCGCGATGAAGGCGGACCCGTTCGGCCGCCGTCCGCTCGCTGGCCCGAAGGCCGTCGCCGTTCTCTTCGACAAGCCTTCGCTGCGGACCCGGGTGTCGTTCACCGTCGGCATCGCCGAGCTCGGCGGGTTCCCGCTGGTCATCGAGACGCAGTCCACGCACATCGGGCGCGGCGAGACGATCGGCGACATCGCCAGGGTGCTGGCCAGGCAGGTGGCGGCGATCGCCTGGCGCACCTCCGGCCAGCACCGGATCGAGGAGCTCGCCGCGGGCAGCACGGTGCCCGTGATCAACGCGCTGACCGACGAGTTCCACCCGTGCCAGGTCCTCGCCGACCTGCACACCGTCGCCGAACGCTTCGGCCGCCTCTCCGGCCGCACGCTCACCTTTCTCGGCGACGGCGCGAACAACATGGCGCACTCCTACCTGCTCGGCTGCGCCACCGCGGGCATGCACGTGCGGGTGGCCGCGCCAGAGGGCTACCAGCCCGACCCGGTGACAACAGCAACAGCGCGCGCGATCGCGGCCCAGACCGGCGGCTCCGCGACCGTGCTCGACGACCCCGTGGTCGCGAGCGAGGGCGCCGACGTGCTCGCGACCGACGTGTGGGTCTCGATGGGCCAGCAGGACGCGCCCGCCAGGAAGGCGGCGCTGGCGCCGTATCAGCTCAACGGCGACCTGCTGAGCGTGGCCGGGCCCGACGCCATCGTGCTGCACTGCCTGCCCGCGCACCGCGGGGAGGAGATCACCGCCGACGTGCTCGACGGACCGGCCAGCGCGGTGTGGGACCAGGCGGAGAACCGGCTGCACGCGCAGAAGGCGCTGCTCAGCTGGCTGCTGGAGCAGTCGTGATGGGCGGGCACACGACGCCTTCAGGCCCGTCGGCCGCCGCCGGGGCTGCCCCCGCCAGCCCGGCGACGAAGGCCGCCAGGCAGGCCAGGATCGCCGCGATCTTGTCCCGCGAGCA
>JASHPP010000006.1 GCA_030038035.1 Trebonia sp. | reverse complement strand
CTCGCCGCTCGCGCCAGGCCCGGCCAGCGTCTGCCACCGCGCACGAGCCTCCCGGCGCAGCGCGCGCCGCTCGCGGAAGCCCCGGCCAGGCGAGCCCGCGTCGGCGAGCAGGGTGAACAGCGCAGCAACCCGGGACCGTTCGGGATGGGTGAAAGGAATGCGCAGGCCGGTTTCTCGGCATGCGGCGGCCAGCCGTGCGGCTACCCGCGGCAGCGTCCTTGTGTCCAGCGTGACGGCGAGCTCGACCGCCTCGCGGGCCGCCTCCCTGCTGCGCAGCGCGGCACCGAACCAGGGGCTGCTGCCCGGGCGCAGCGCGAAGCCGCCGAGCCGGGTGAACTCGCGCAGCTCGTCGCGGATCTCGTCGGCCAGCGCCGGCGTGATCCGCTCCGGGTCGGCGACGCCCGCGCTCACCCGGGCGGCGGCGGGCACCCCGAGCAGCGCCGACTGCACCTGGTAGGCGGACAGCCGCCACGGCTCGTGCACCCGGTGCAGCGCGGTCGCGTGCCGCCGCAGCCGCTGCTGCCTGTCGGTCAGCCTGCGGTGCAGGGCGGCGGTGTCGGGAACGGGCGCGTGTTCGGCGAGGTCGAGGGTGGCGCCGAGGCCGGCGGCGATCCGCTGCCTGTCGCGCGTCCCCTCGTGGATGTCGAGCACGAGGTCGCCGAGGTTGACGCTGACCAGGCGGGACAGCACGGCGTCGATCGCGGCCCGCTTCTCGGCCACGAACAGCACCTTGCGCCCGCGCACCACCATGGCGGCGACCAGGTTGGCGATCGTCTGGCTCTTGCCCGTGCCGGGCGGGCCGTGGATCACCAGGCTGCGGCCGGCGACCACCGCGTCGATCGCGCTGCGCTGGGAGGAGTCGGCGTCGAGGATCGAGTAGTCGTCTTCCGGGGCATCGCCGGACGGCGCCAGCAGCGGCGCGGAGGGCGCGGGCGGCGCTAGCGGCTGTCCGGGGTCGGCGCTGACCAGCTGCTGCGCCTCGGCGTCCCCGGCGATCGCCGCCACCAGGTCGCTGTCGGCGAGCAGGTCGCCAGCCGCCTCCAGGTCCCTGACCATGGGCAGCTTGGCGTAGGTGAACGTGCCGACCACCTTGCGCCGCTCGATGGCGAAGCCGGGGATCTCCGCCTGTGCGGCCGCCCGCGCCAGCTGCGCGGCGATCCGGTCCTGGCTCGGCTTCTCGATCACCGCGCCGAACACGCTCGCCAGCTTGTGCAGCAGCACCGGGTTGACCTCGACCTCGTCGTCCAGGGCCAGGTCGAAGTCGTCGTACCGCGCGCGTGTCGGTGTGATGGTGAGCGCCCGCAGCAGCACCGGCGCGGCGGGCTCGAGGAAGAGCTCGTCCCAGCGGGCGAGCCCGGTGGCGAGGTAGCCCGCCCTGATCCCCCGCTCCTCGGCGAGCTCGCGCGCCTTGCGGTGGATCGTCTGCATCCGCCTGATGGCGTCCGCGCGCGCCTCCGCGTCCGTGAACAGGCGGGTGAGCCTGGCGGTGCCTGTCTTCTCGAAACGCTCGACGGCGTCGGGGTCGGCGGTCGCCAGGTCCAGCGTCCCGGCGCGGCGGTCCTTGTAGTACAGCAGCGTGTTGCGGCCGCCGAGGTCGGTCAGCGCGTCGATCCACTGCCGTTGCGCGGCGGCGACGAGCTCGAGCCGGCGGGCGTCGTTCGGTTCGGTCAAGGCGGGCCTCCGCGCTGCCTTCTTGCTCCCCGGGGAAGGACTTCCGGCTACCCCCGGGTGACGGGCGCAAACCCGTTGACACGCGATCACCGCGTCTCGTAAAGTACTAGTCAACTAAGACACTAAAGCGGTGATGCATGATTGCTTTCCGGGTTGACGGGCGGTCCGGAGTCCCGCCGTACCTGCAGCTCGTCCAGCAGGTACGGCAGGCGCTGCGGATGGGCGTGCTCAAGGTCGGCGACCAGCTGCCGACGGTGCGCGAGGTCGTGGCGGCCGTGGCGGTCAACCCCAACACGGTGCTCAAGGCCTACCGGGACCTGGAGCGCGAGGGCCTGATCGAGGCACGCGCCGGCCAGGGCACCTTCGTCAGGCAGCTCCCGCCAGGCCCGCCGCCTGGCACCCACTCCCGCCTTGGCCGCAGCCTGGCCCGCTGGGTCGGCGAAGCGCGCGCGGCCGGGCTTGACGACGAGGCGATCGCGTCGCTCCTGCAGGTCACGCTGCGCGCGACGGGCGAGGCGAATTCACACTCCGCGGAGGAAATCGCATGAACGCGGCAATTGAGACTCAGGGGCTGACGAAGCGGTACCGCCGGGTCACCGCGCTCAGCGACTGCTCCATCACGCTGCCCGAGGGCCGGATCAGCGCGCTCGTCGGGCCGAACGGCGCGGGCAAGACCACGCTGCTGCGGATGCTCGCCGGGCTCTTGCGGCCGACGGCGGGCACCGCTTCCGTCCTGGGCCGCGAACCGCGCCAGGACCCGGCGTTCCTCGGCGAGGTCGGCTTCCTGGCACAGGAGATCCCGCTGTACCGTGGGCTCACCGCCGAGGATCACATTCGCGCCGGCGCGCACCTGAACCGGCGCTGGGACGCCGCGTCGGCGCGGACGCGGCTCGCCACCCTGAGCGTCCCGCTCGACCGGGCGGTGGGCAAGCTGTCCGGCGGCCAGCGCGCCCAGGTCGCGCTGGCGCTGACGCTGGCTAAGCAGCCGCGGGTGCTGCTGCTCGACGAGCCGGTCGCGGCCCTGGACCCGCTCGCGCGGCGGCACTTCCTCGGGACGCTGACCGCCGCGGTGGCGGACGCAGGCGGCGAACTCACCGTCGTGCTGTCCTCGCACCTGATCGTCGACCTGGAGCGGGTGAGCGACCATCTCATCCTGTTGTCCAAGTCCCGGGTGCAGCTCTGCGGCGACGCCGACGACCTGCTCGCCGAGCACAAGATGCTCGTCGGGCCGCGCAAGGACACCTCCGTGCTCGAGAGGACGCACACGGTGGTGCACGCTGTGCGCACGCCGCGCCAGGCGCGCTTGCTCGTCCGGCTGAACGGCCCGGTCATCGACCCGGCCTACGAGATCGAGGACATCAGCCTTGAAGACCTGGTCCTCGGCTACATGGGCGCCGACGCGCCCGAGGCGTACGCCCACCTCACCGCGGTAGGAGAAGACCAATGACCTGGCTCGTCTGGCGGCAGTACCGCCTGCAGGCGGCGATCGCCGCGCTGGTGCTCGCCGCCTTCGCCGCCATCATGCT
>JASHPP010000529.1 GCA_030038035.1 Trebonia sp. | reverse complement strand
GCGGCGGCGGCTGGGGCCGGTGCGGCGGCGGTGGCGGGCGCCTCCGCCGGGGCGAGCCGGGCGGCGACAACGTAGGCGACCACCACGGCGACGATCACCAACGGCATGACGGCGAACGCGTCGGGGGCCAGCAGGAGCGATGCGAGCAGCACCGCGGTGAGCGGGAGCGAGAGCATGACCGCGGCCATCGCGCCGATGCCCATCGCGACCCCGGCCACCAGGGGCAGCCCGGGCAGGTGGGACATCAGGATGCCGCCCGCCGCGCCGAGGTAGATCGACGGGAAGACCGGGCCGCCCCGGAAGCCGCTCATCGACATGCCGTACCCGAGCCCCTTGCACGCGAGCAGCAGCGCGAGCGCTCCCACCGAATAACTGGCCGCATGGGTGACCAGCGGATCCAGGCCGGACTGCCCGGAAAACAGGACGTCGGATGAGCTCTTTCCCGTGGCCTCTGCGTAGGCGATCGCCAGCCCCGCGACGATCGCGCCGACGACAGGCAAGGCGATCAGGATCCGGCTCTCGACGTGCGGCCGGGCCGCGAGCGCGAGCCGCCGGATCGCCGTGCCTGCGATGGCCGCCGCGACCCCGATGACCAGCGCCCAGCCAAATTCCGCGACGTCGGGGCGCGCGAAATGAGGCAGCCCTGGTATCGACAGCGAGAACGTGCCGAGCCCGGTCCACGCGTCCATCCCGATGAAGATGAGCGCGCCAACCCCGGCGGCGAGCAGGCCGGGCACAAGCACGACCCCGAGCATGGGGCCGCCCAGTCCCGAGGCCTCCATCAGCAGGAACGCGCCGACGAGCGGGTTGCCGAGCAGCGTGCTGATGGCGGCGAAGCTGCCCGCCGCGGCCACCACGGCGGTCGCCTGGCCTGGCATGTCGCGCCTGGCGAGCCGCACGGCAAGGACCGCGAGCCCGCCGCCGAGCGCGATCAGCGGCGCCTCGGGCCCGAGCACGACCCCGAACAGCAGCGTCGCGAGGGCCGCGAGCAGGACACCCGGCAGCTCGGCGTACGTGGGAGCGCCGCGCGCCTTGAACCCGTCGGCCGACGAGTGCCCGCCGTTGCCCGGCAGGTACCGGATCACCGGCCCGGCTATCAGGGCCGCGATGACGAGCATCGGCAGCGGCCACCACGGCGGCTCGCCGTGAAAGCCGAGCCCGTTCGGAAGGTGCGTGTAGAGTTCCGGCTGCAGGTAGTTGACCAGCGCCAGGAAGCCGTACGCCCCCGCGGAGATGGGCACGCCGAGGATGGCGGCGAGGACCAGCAGCCGCAGGTAGCTCCTGGACCGCAGCAGCGTCCGCGGGTCGGGCGGCGTCGTCATCTGCGCTAGCGTGCGCGGCCCGGCGGGTAGCCGCCTCATCTCATGGGGGTGATTTCGCGGAACCGTGCGCCGGTAGTCACCCCGGCCGGGCGAGGCTAGGTCCGCGGCGGCGCGCGGACAATCGATGAGCATGACCAGCGCAGCCAGCGAACCGCAGCCCGACGTGGCGCAAGCACCCAGCGCGCCACGCCCCGGCCGCCCCGCACCTCCCGAGCGGTTCGGGGCGCTGCTGCTCCTGCTGATCGCCACCTACCTGGTATCCGCGTTCACCACGGGCTCGCTGATCGACGCGGCCCAGATCGTGTTGTTCGTTGGGACGCTGCTGCTCGCACTGCGCAACTCCCAGGCGCCCAAGTGGACCGCGCGGCTCACCGTCGGCGTCGTCTTGGCCGGCTCGGCGGCCGCGTTCGGGATCGCGCTCACCGGCCCGTCCGAGGACGCCGTCGGCGGGGCCCAGATCTGGGCGGGGCTGGTCTTGCTCGCGGCGGCCGTGGCGATCGTGCACCGCGTGCTGGCGAGCACGACCGTGACGCTGCAGAGCATCTACGGCGCGCTCAGCGCTTACATCATCATCGGCCTGATGTTCGCCGCCTTCTACGGCGCGATGAACCGGCTGGGCGGGGGCCCGTTCTTCGCCGACCACCAGCCCGGGAATACCAGGACATTCCAGTACTTCAGCTTCACCACGCTGACCACGCTCGGCTACGGCGACTTCACCGCTGCCAGCAACGCCGGCCGGGCGGTCGCGGTGATGGAGGCGCTGTTCGGCCAGGTGTTCCTGGCGACGCTCGTGGCCCGGCTTGTCGCCGCCTTCCGGCCGGCGGACAGGCGCCAGTAGGCTACCCGCGAGGCCGCTCACCAACGCGGCAGGACCGCGAAAGCCACGCTCGGAGGAAAAGCCGCATGCCACGGCCCGGGGTTGCCCTGGAAAAGCTCGGCTTCCTGACCATCGGCCTGTTCGACCGCGACGACCCCGGTCCCGGCCACCGGACGACGCTGGAAATCATCGAGCTGGGCGAGCGGCTCGGGTTCGACAGCGCCTGGGTCCGGCACCGGCACCTGCAGTACGGCATCTCCTCGCCGGTCGCCGTGCTCGCGGCGGCGTCGCAGCGCACGTCGCGGATCGAGCTCGGCACCGCGGTGATCCCGCTCGGCTGGGAGAACCCGCTGCGCCTGGCCGAGGACCTGGCCACCGTGGACATCCTGTCCGGCGGGCGGCTCAACCCGGGGATGAGCGTCGGCCCGCCGATGCGCTTCGACGATGTCAAGGAGGCGCTGTACCCGGACACGGCGGATCGCGAGGACTTCAGCCACGAGCGGGTGGCCCGGCTGCTGCGGTTCGTCGCCGGCGAGCCGGCGGCGTCGTTCAGCGGCACCGAGGGCTTCGAGCAGTTCTCCGACCGCGTGCAGCCGTACTCGCCCGGGCTGCGCGGCCGGATGTGGTACGGCGCCGGGAGCCTGGCCTCGGCGCGCTGGGCCGGGGAGCACGGCATGAACCTGCTGACGAGCAGCGTGGTCAAGGCCGAGGAATCAGAAGACTTCGCCGAGGTCCAGCGGTCGCAGGTCCTGGCGTTCCGCGCCGCCCATCCGCTCGGGGACGCGGCGCGGGTATCGCAGGGGCTGGTGGTGATCCCCACCGACAGCGCGACCGCCGCGCAGCGGGCCAAGTACGAGGCCTACGTCGCCGCCCGCACGCCGCGCACCGCGAGCCCGGTCGGGCCCGCGCGGATGATGTTCGCCAGGGACCT
>JASHPP010000528.1 GCA_030038035.1 Trebonia sp. | reverse complement strand
CCCCCGCGGGCGTGATCACCCAGTTCCCGGTTAACGTCCCGGGCCTGCAGGACATCGCCCTCGGCCCCGACGGCAACCTGTGGTTCACCGCGGCGGACACGATCGGGAGCATCTCCCCGAGCGGCACCGATCTGCGGCTCTTCCCGGTGTCGGTCGACCCGGACCAGATCACGGCCGGGCCGGACGGGAACCTGTGGTTCACCACCGCGAGCACGGTGACGACCGACGGTCGCGAGGCCGGCGTGCTGGGCAGGATCACGACGGCCGGCGTGCCGACCCTGTTCACCCAGGGAATCACGGGCCAGGGCACCTTCGGGATCACCGCTACCGCGACCCAGGTCTGGTTCACCGAGGGAGCCTTCGACCGGCTCGGCGTCGTGTCGTTCTGAACGCCGCTTCGGCACCGAACGGCCGGTGGCCGGCAGCTGGCGAGTCCCCCGCCCTCGCGGGGGACTCGCCCATTTCAGGTCGCCGTCGGCCACGGCGCGGGCCTCCCGGGAGTCGTCAGTACGGGTTGGCGATGAACAGGTCCTGCGCCGGGAAGAGGGTAAGGACCCGGGGACCGCCGTCGGTGACGACGATCTCCTCTTCGATGCGCGCGGCCGAGAAGCCGTCGGCGGCCGGGCAGTATGTCTCTGGCGCGAAGACCATGCCGGCCTGGATCTCGACCGGATCGTCGAGGCTGTTCAGGCGGCTGATGATGGGCCGCTCGTGCAGGCCGAGCCCGAGCCCGTGGCCGAACTGGAGCCCGAACGCGGCCATCTCGTCGGCGAACCCGAAGCCGGTGGCCTCCGGCCAGGTCCGGGCGATCTCGTCGGTGCCCGTGCCGGGCCGCACCGCGGCGATCGCCGCGTCCATCCACTCCCGCGCCCTGGCGTAGGCGTCGCGTTGCGGGGCGGTGGCGCTCCCCACGCCGAACGTGCGGTAGTAGCAGGTGCGGTAGCCGTTGTAGCTCTGGATGATGTCGAAGAACGCCTGGTCGCCCAGGCGGATGATGCGGTCGGTGAAGTTGTGCGGGTGCGGGTTGCACCGCTCGCCGGAGACCGCGTTGATCGACTCCACGTCGTCGGAGCCCATCTCGTAGAGCCGCTTGCTGGCCAGCGCCACGATCTCGTTCTCGCGCACGCCTGGCCTGAGCGCTTCGGCGATGTCGGCGTAGGTGCCGTCCACCATCGCCGCGGCGGTGGCCAGCAGCGAGATCTCGTCCGCTGACTTGATCTCGCGGGCGTCGAGCATGACCTGCTGGCCGTCGCGGATGTCTACGCCTTGCCCGATGAGCTCGAAGAACGTCGGCGTTTCGGCGAAGTCGACGCCTACCGGCTCGTTCTCGACCCCCGCGTCCTTCAGGCGATCCTTGATCTCCTGGACTTGTTTCGCCGTCAGGCCGGATTCCGGCGGGGACGCACCGCGCATCGTGGAGTAGGCGGCGATGCAGTTCTCCGGCTTCAGCCAGGGGCAGTACAGCCGGTGGTGCACGGCGGCCGAGCCGAAGTCCCACAGGACCAGTTCCCCGGTCCGGGTGTACAGCGCGTACCGGCAGAGCTTGTCCCTTGTCCACTCGCCGATCGCCACCGCGGTCAGGTACCTGATGTTGTTGTTGTCGAAGACGAGCAGCGCGCCAAGGCCTGCCCGGTCCATGGCCTTCCTGGCTCTGTCCAGCCGGTAGGCCCGCAGGCGCGCGAAGTCGACGCGTTCCTCGAAGTCGACGTTCATCCGGCCCGGTGCGGGCGCTAGGGGCGGTCGGGGCGCCAGGGGCGCCAGGGGCGGCGTGAGCGGAAGCGGCGATGCGGCCATCAGGCCCTCCTGTTCATTCCTGTTCAGCGCCATTGGACACTATGTGCAGTGTAAGTTTACGGGGGTACGTTACTTTTCTACCCACGCGGGCGGCCCGCTATGGCAACAGATTTGGGTCCCGGCGCCGGCCTGGGGCCACGGCTCCGGCTGGTGCGCGAGAACCGCGGCGTGTCGGCGCGCGAGCTCGCCCGCCGCGTCGGCTGCTCGGCGAGCCTGGTCTCCCAGGTCGAGCGCGGGCTGTCCATGCCGTCCGTGGGCGTGCTGTACGCGGTCGCCAGCGAGCTGGACTGCTCGCTTGACTACCTGGTGTTCGGCACGGGCGAGGCGGCGGCGGCGCCCCTCGGCGGAACGGTCGGGGACGACGTTCCCGCCGCTCCAGAGGCCTTTCGCGGTGAGGTGCCGGTGCTCACGCGGCCAGCGACGGCCGGCACGCGCGCGCGGCGATCGGATGGCGTGGTGCTGCGGGGCTGCGACCGGCGGGTCATCGACCTGGCCAGCGGCGTCCGCTGGGAGCGGCTCACCCCGGCGGCGGACGAGCTCACCGACTTCCTCAAGGTGATCTACTCCCCCGGCGGGCACTCCACCGACGAGCGCCGCCCGCTGCGGCACGAGGGCCGCGAGTACGGCCTGATCCTGTCCGGGACGCTGCGCGCCAACGTGGGTTTCGAGACCTACGAGCTGCGCCCAGGCGACTCGATCGTCTTCGACTCCTCGACCCCGCACGAGTACTGGAACACCGCCGGCGACTACGTGCACGCGGTCTGGGTGGTCGTGCACCCCGGGCGTGCACATGCGTAGGCTGGCGGCACAGCTAATCGGTCCGGCACCGAACACCGCCAGCACATAAAGTCTTCGAGATCATGGTCCGGAGCTGGGAAGTCTCAAGTGCACGTTACGACACAACCGCTCCGGGTGTGGTAGCGCCCCCTGCGGATCATGGGCTGACGGAATCGGCTCAGCCGGCGGGCCCGGCGGCGAAGACGATGGCCGCGGTGTGCCGACGGCCGGCCTGATCAACCCAGTCCAGGCTGGCCGCCTCGCCCGGATCGTAGGCATCCATCGCCGATCGCAAAGACATCGCCGAGATGATGGCGTGCCCGCCGATCGACACGATCACGTCCCCGGGGACCAGGCCGGCCTTGGCCGCCGGAGTGCCCGCGCTGACCCCGGCGACGCCGGCTCCTGTCGTGCCCGGGCTGCCGGGGACCGGGACGGCGTCCGGCAGGACCTGGACGCCGAGGAAGGCGGTCGGGCCAATGTGCACGGCGGCCGAGCTCCTGCCCGAAGCGATCGCGGCGGCGACGCGGGCGACCTCGCCGACCGGTATCGCGAATGCCTGCGCCGGACCTGAGCTCATCTGGAACTGCGCTGAGGCCGCCGTGTCCATGCCGATCACCTGGCCCGCGGGGTTGACCAGCGGCCCGCCGGAGTCGCCCGGCTGCAGGGCCGCGTCGGTCTGGATGAGCCCGGTCAGCTGCTCGGCGAAGCCCGCGTTCTGATCTGTGGCGGTGATCGACTGGCCGAGCGCGGTGACCGTGCCCGTCGCCTCGGCCGGGGTTCCGCCCAGGCCGCCCGCGTTGCCCAGCGCGAGCACCTTCTCGCCGAGTTGCACCGGCGATGACGTGCCCAGTGAGACCGTCTTGAGCCCGGAGGCCGCCGTCAGCCGGAGCAGGGCGATGTCCTGGCCCTGGTCGTAACCGGCCACGGTCGCCTGGTAGCTGCGCTGGTCGCCGATGTCGGTGACCTCGATGGACGTGGCGCCCTCGATCACGTGGTTGTTGGTGACCACCTCGCCCGACGGGGTCAGCACCAGCCCCGTTCCGGCCGAGGTGGCCTGCTGGTAGCCCAGCGTCGCGGTCACGTCGGCGAGTCCGGGATCCACCCTGGCGGCCAGCGCCGCGACGGCCGCGGCCGCCGACGCGGCCGTCGGCACGCCGGGCCCCTGACCGGTGCCGTACACCACGAACGAGGTGAGCACCACGGCGGTCACCACGGCAAGCGTCAACGCGATCGCCATGACATGGTGGGACGGCCGCCGCGGTGGTGGCGGCAGCGGCCAGAGCGGTTCGTTGCCTGTCGTCAGCTGTCCCCCGTGCATCACGCGCTCCCTTGGCAGCCACCTTCAGGCCACTAGCCATGGAGCCCTCCGCGTAGGGCCGCATCGCCCGTCCGGGCGGACATCGGTCCCTGATTCCTCGTTCCCCGCCCGGCCCGGTTTTTACCGGGGACTTCACGGACTGACTGGGGACTTCACGGACTCACTAGAACCAGTAGATGACGACGAGGCCGTTCCCGTCCGGGGTCGTGCCCCGGATCACCGTTGCCGAGCTCAGCCCGGTCGTCAGCGAGGACCCGGCGCCGCCGCCACCGCCACCGCCGCCGCCGAAGCCACCGCCACCGCCGCCGCTACCGCCGACTGCCCCGGCCCCGCCGCCACCGCCGGCCCCGCCGAGAAGGGTGCTGGCGCCGCCCGAGCCTCCGCCCGGGGCACCGTTCCCGGCCCCGGCGCCGCCCGAGCCGGAGCCTGGGCCCTTGCCGTTGTGGCCGGGGTCGACGGTCGTACCGCTGCTCCCCCCGGGTCCGCCGCCGTCGACGGACGGGAAGTAGCCGATCCCGCCCGCGCCCCCGCCGCCGCCGGCGACCGCGAGCAGCGTCGGCGCGCAGTCGGCGCAGGGCGACAGCGAGACGCTTGTCGCCCCGCCCCCGCCCGCACCGTCGGAGGATGTGCTGTCCGAACTGCCGCCCCGGCCGCCGTCGGCCCAGCCCCAGCCGCCTTCGCCCGGGTTGTAGTACTGGTTGCTGTTGCCCCCGGCGCCCGCCACCTGGAGCGTCAGGACACCCCCGGCTGACACGGAGACCCGCCCGAGGACCCGCGCGCCGTCCCCGCCAGGCGTGCATTCGGAAATCCCGCAGTCGACGCCGCCGTGCCCGCCGATGATCACCAGTTCCGCGTGCGTTTCCCCCTCCGGCACGCTGACCGTCTGCGGATAAGGACCCACGTATCCGAACGTCTGCTCGAACGCTGGCAGGAAGGCCGCCTGGGCCGGGGCCGCGGGCGCCGCCCCGAACGCGACCACGCCTGCCGTCAGTGACCCGGCGGCCAGGATGCCGCCCCGCTTGACGACGGCTCGACGGCAGCCGGCAAGTGATCCAGAACATGACATCGTTTCCCCCAGTTTGTCAGTGCGGCGGCCACCCGGGCCGTGGCCCGGATCCCCGATGCGGGCCACTCCCCCCGGGCCGCACGCGCGAACTCAGCAGGCTCTGTACCCGAAAGCGCGCCCCGTCATACGGGGCGGGCGGCGCACGCGCTCATACCGGTGAGTATTCGTCCGCTTCCGCCGGGACGATCCCGGCGGCCGGCGCGCCCCCGCGGCGGCCGAGCGCGGTCCACGCGGCGTCGGCGATGGCCTGCGTGGACAGGCCATACGTGCGGAACAGGTAAGGAGCCGTCAGTGCGCCCTCGGCAAACGTGTCGGGCAGCCCGATGCGGCGCAGCGGGCGGCCGAGGCCCGCTTCCGCGAGCGCCTCGGCGACCGCCGAGCCGAGGCCGCCCACGATCGTGTGGTTCTCCGCCGTGACGACCACCCGGGCCGCCCGCGCCACGTCGAGCACGGTGGCCGCGTCCAGCGGCTTGATCACCGGCACGTTCACCACCGATACCGATACGCCGTGGCTTCGCAGCAGCGTCGCCGCCGCCAGGGCCGGCGCCAGCATCATGCCGCTGGCGAGCA
>JASHPP010000067.1 GCA_030038035.1 Trebonia sp. | reverse complement strand
ATCGACAGCCTGCACGACATGCGCACCCTGTTCGACGGCATCCCGCTTGAGGCCGTGTCCACGTCGATGACGATCAACGCCCCCGCCGCCGTGCTGCTGCTGCTGTACCAGACGGTCGCCGAGGAGCAGGGCGCGGATCCGGCGACGCTGAGCGGCACGATCCAGAACGACATCCTGAAGGAGTACATCGCGCGCGGTACCTACATCTACCCGCCGCGCCCGAGCCTGCGGCTGGTGGCCGACACGTTCGCGTACTGCAAGAGGGAGCTGCCGAAGTGGAACACGATCTCCATCTCCGGCTACCACATGGCCGAGGCGGGCGCCACGCCGGTCCAGGAGATCGCGTTCACGCTGGCCAACGCGAAGGAGTACGTCAGCGCCGCGATCCGCGGCGGCCTTGCGGTCGATGAGTTCGCGCCCCGGCTGTCGTTCTTCTTCGTCGCGCGGACGACGCTGCTCGAGGAGGTGGCGAAGTTCCGCGCCGCCCGCCGCATGTGGGCGAAGATCATGAAAAACGAGTTCAGGGCGCAAGACCCGAAGTCGCAGATGCTCCGCTTCCACACGCAGACAGCGGGCGTGCAGCTGACCGCGCAGCAGAAAGAAGTCAACCTGGCGCGGGTGACGATCCAGGCGCTCGCGGCCGTGCTCGGCGGCACCCAGTCACTGCACACGAACTCCTATGACGAGGCGATCGCGCTCCCCAGCGAGAAGGCCGCCCGGCTGGCGCTGCGAACGCAGCAGGTCATCGCGGCCGAGACCGATCTGACGAAGACCGTGGACCCGTTCGCCGGCTCGTACGCGATCGAGTCCATGACCGACGACATCGAGGCCGCCGCGGCCGAGCTGACGAACCGGATCGATGAGATGGGCGGCGCGCTCGCGGCGATCGAGCGGGGCTTCCAGAAGTCCGAGATAGAGCGCTCAGCTTACGAGATAGCCAGGCAGACCGACGACGGCGAGCGCGTCGTCGTCGGGGTGAACAAGTACACCGGCGGCGACGAGGAGCCGTACGAGCCGCTCCGCGTGGACCCCAGGATCGAGGAGGCCCGGGCGAGGGAACTCCAGCGGATCAGGCGCAACCGCGACAACGCTGCCGTCCGCAAGAACCTGGACGCGGTCAGGGAGACGGCCGAGGGGACCGGCAACGTGCTGCCGCCTGTCAGGGACGCGCTGCGCGCGGGGGCAACCCTCGGCGAAGTCTGCGACGCGCTGCGCGAGGTCTGGGGCGTCTACCGCCCGCCGGACGTGCCTTAGCAGAGGTTTGCCATGACGATCGAGTGGAATCCCTCACCGGGCCCGACGCTTGGCGTCGAATGGGAAGTGCAGCTCATCGACGCGCAGACGCGGATGCTCAGGCAGGACGCGGCCACGGTGATGGCCGGCCTGCCCGGCCTGGCCGAAAGCGGCGAGCATCCCAAGATGCGGCACGAGCTGATGCAGTCCACCGTGGAGGTCGTGACCGGGATCTGCGGCACGGTAGCCGAAGCCAAGGCCGACCTCGACGTGACGATGAAGGAGCTGCAGCGCACCGCGGAACCGCATGGCATCGTCCTGGCCGGCGCGGGCACGCACCCGATGAGCGACTGGCGGGACGCGAAGATGGCGCCGAGCCAGCGCTACTCCGAGCTCGTCGAGCAGATCCAGTGGCCGGCCCGCAGGCTGCAGACGTACGCGGTCCACGTGCATGTGGGGCTGCGCGACGAGACCCGGGTCATGCCTGTGATCAACGCGCTGGCCGTCTACCTGCCGCACTTCCTCGGGCTGACCGCGTCCAGCCCGTTCTGGTCAGGAATCGACACGGGCCTGGCCTCGACCAGGTCGGTCGTGTTCGGCGCCCTGCCGAACACGGGCCCGCCGCCCGGGCTGCCGGACTGGACGCACTTCGAGCAGTACATGGACACCCAGCTCCGGGCGGGCACGATCCGCACGATCAAGGAGGTGTGGTGGGACATCCGCCCGCACCCTGACTTCGGCACCGTCGAGGTCCGGATCGCCGACGCCGTTCCGACGTTCCGCGAGATCGGGATGGTGGCGGCGCTCGCGCAGTGCCTGGTGCAGTTGTTCGACTCGCAGCTGGACCGCGGCTACCGGCTGCCCGTGCGGCCGCAGTGGGTGGTCAGGGACAACAAGTGGCGCGCGACCAGGTATGGCCTCGACGCGATCGTCATCACCGACGACGCGGGCGCGACCGCGCCGCTGCGGGACGAGATCTACGAGCTGCTGCGCGAGCTTGAGCCGATAGCGTGGCGGCTCGGCTGCGCTAATGAGCTCGCGGTCGCCTCTGAGGTACTGGAGTGCGGCGCCTCCTACGAGCGGCAGCGTGCCGTGTACGGACGCTACGCCGACCTGACCAGCGTGGTCGACGCGCTGGTCACCGAGTTCGCCGAGGACAGGTTCATCCTCACCGAGAGCGGAAGGCACCGGGGCTAACCCCAATGCCGCGAAGTTCAGGGGCTGCGCCGCCGGTCCCTCGCGTGGATGTCATCTGATCAGGTGCCGGTGATGTGCGGGTGAGCGGTGGGCGGGGGCGCGGCAGGCTGGCTTGGGGCCCGGGCGGTTGCCCGGTGGCGGTCTCAGATACTGGGACGTCGTCGGAGACTTAGGACCTGGGCCGCAGGTTTATTGTCCGTTTTGTGTAGATTCCCGGCTGCCGTTCGGGCCCTATGTGCGCGCGGGTCAGTAACACGCAGATTTACCTGCCCTCGCGAGCGCCATCATCATCATCATCATCATCGCCGCCGCCGCCGCGGCCCTGCGGCTGCGCCGCTGCCCGAAAGCGCGCCCGGCGGCAGCCATCCTGCAGGCACAGCACCTCCCGGGAACCGGCGCAGCCGGGGTCAGGGGCCAGCCCGGTGTTCCGGGTTCCGCCGCCCCAGGCCGGCCTGGTGCCGACGCTGAGCTGCCCCGGGGAGGCGCCACCGCCCGTTCCGGCCGTGCGCGCGCTGAGCGCCGCCGCGGCGTCGGCGGCGCGCGGTGCCCGGGTGGACGTGCAGGGGTCCGGGTTCACCGGCTCGTCGAGCGTCATGTTCGGCGCGAAGAAGGCCGCGGGGGTGACGGTCCGCGCCCGCCGTGACGCGCGTGAGCCCCGCGACCGGCCCAGGCGTCGACGGCACCGTCGTCACGATCACGGGAATAGGATTCGGCCCCGGCGACCAGGTCGCTTTCGGGACGGCATCCGCCCTTGCGGTCGCTGTCGCGTCCGCCACGCGGATCGTGGCGGTCAGCCCGCCGGGACTGGGGCCGGTCAACGTCACGGTGACCAACGTCGGCGGCGTGAGCAGGACGACCACCTCGGACGTATTCAGCTACCTCCGCAAGCCCGCGTTTACCAGCCCCGCCACGGCGACGGCGACGCAAGGGAAGGCGTTCAGCTTCACAGTGTCCGCGCCGGGGTACCCGGTGCCCGTGCTGACCTGGAGCGGGAAGCTGCCTGCGGGGCTGCGGATCAAGGCGGGCAAGGGCGCCCTCGTGATTTCGGGCAAGCCGTCCGCGGCCGGGAGTTTCGTGCTGCACCTGACGGCCAGGAACAGCCTCGGAACGGCGAAACAGGCGCTGACCATCACGGTGAAACGCTGACAAGCACGCGGCGCCGCTACCCCACGTACAGTGGTGCGTGAGCGATCGCCACGAGGAGAGCACGGTGACGGCGGAGCAGGACCAGACCGCGCCGGCCAGCAAGCCGGCCAGCAAGCCGGTCAGCAAGCCGGCCGGGAGGCCGGTCAGCGAGCCCGCCGGCAAGCCGGCCGCCAAACCGGTCAGCAAGCCCGCGGGCAAGCTGGCCAGGGACGGTGCCGGGCGCCAGACATTCCGGTCGCCGCTCGCCGTCCTGATCTGGTGGGTGTGGGTGCTGTTCGCGATCGCCAACCTGATCGACCTGGCCGTGCAGGGCCGCGATCACCTGTCGGTCGTGGCGGCGTTCATCCTGGTGCTTGTCACCGGCGTGGTCTACGCGGCCGCGCAGCGGCCGCGCATCATCGCCGCCGACGACGGCCTGACGATCGTCAACCCGCTGCGCGAGCACCGGGCGCGCTGGGCCTCGGTCGCCGGGATCGACTCCACTGACCTGGTGCGCGTGCGGTGCGAGTGGCCGCTCGACAGCGCCCGGGACGAGGCGGACGAGGCGGACGCGCCGGCGACCGGCAAGCGCGTCATCCACTCCTGGGCGGTGCAGACGGCCCGCCGCAGGCAGTTCACCGCCCAGGTGCGCGCCGAACGCCGCGCGGTCCGCCGGCCGGGGACAGGGACAGGGACGCGCAGCGCCGCGGGTCCCGGCGGCACGTTCGGTGCCTTCGCGGAAGCCGGCGGCGACGCCACGCCGGCCGGCGTCGGGGACGTCGCCTACGTGGTGGCCGCGCTGCGCGCACGCGTGGCGCAGGAGCACGCGGCGAACCCCGGTCAGCGGGCCGAGCCGCCGGTCACGACCTGGTACTGGCCGGCGTTCGCGGCGATCCTCGTGCCCGCCCTCGCGCTCGTGATCGCGATCCTGGTCTTACCCGCGGGCCGTACGCGGCGGCCCTACGCGGGCAGCTGGCTGTCACCGGCCGACGGCGGGTTGGACGGCCGCGTCCGCAGCCACTCCACGTAGTCGGCCGGCGCGCCGGCCTTGATGGCGGCGTCCACCAGGATGGACAGGTGCCGCGCGGAGGGCAGGCCGCCCTCGTACGCGTCGAGCACGTACAGCCAGGCCAGCGCGTCCCCTTCCAGGGTCTGCACCCGCACCTTGAGCTTGCTGTAGACGCCGAGCGTGACGCCGTCCCAGCTGTCGAGTTCCTTCTCGTCGACCTCGGGAACGTCGTAGAGCACGACGAAGACCCGCTCGGTGGCATCCTCGACGACCGTGGTGAGCGCGCCCTCCCAGCCGATGTCCTCACCGCCGAAAGTCAGGCGCCAGCCCTCCAGCCACCCGGTGCCCTGCTGCGGGGAATGCGGGCAGCGCGCGAGCATCTGCTCGGGATCCATGTTGCTGCCGTAGGCGGCGTATAGTGCCACGGTGCCTAAGCGTACGGCGTAATCGCGCGGGGCGGCGCACGGGCGGCGCGATGAGTGCGTGATAATTGCATAACGTGACTTTGCCTCGCCCGCGCATCGCTATTCTCGGCGGCGGTCCAGGCGGCTACGAGGCCGCCCTGGTGGCCGCGCAGCTCGGTGCCGAGGTCACCGTGGTCGACGAGGCAGGCCTCGGCGGCGCGTGCGTGCTCACCGACTGTGTCCCGAGTAAGACGCTGATCGAGTCCTCGGTCACGATGAACATGCTGGGCCGCTCGGCGTCCCTTGGCCTGCAGCTGGAGAACGGTGACAACCCCGTCGTCGGGGTGGACGCGCCCGCGCTGTACGCGCGGATCAAGGCGCTCGCGGCGGCTCAGTCGAACGACATAGCCGAGCACGTGGCCGCCGAGGGCGTGCGCATCATCCAGGCAAGGGGCCGCCTGACCGGCCCGCACACGATCGAGGCGGCCGGCGCGACCGTGCATGCGAACGTGGTGCTTATCGCCACAGGGGCGAGCCCGCGAGTGCTGCCCGATGCGGTCCCCGACGGCGAGCGGATCCTCACCTGCCGCCAGCTGTACGACCTGCCCGAGCTTCCCGAGGAGCTGATCGTGGTCGGCTCAGGGGTGACCGGCGCCGAGTTCGCCGGCGCCTACCAGGCGCTCGGCTCCCGGGTCACGCTCGTCTCCTCGCGCGAGCACGTGCTGCCGCACGAGGACAAGGACGCGGCGGTCCTCATCGAGGGCGTGTTCCGGCGGCGCGGCATGACCGTGCTCAGCAAGTCCCGTGCCCAGGCGGTGCACCGCAAGGGCGACGCCGTGCTGGTCACGCTGGCCGACGGCAGGACGCTCACCGGGTCGCACTGCCTGCTGACCGTCGGGATGGCGCCGGGCACGGCGGAGATCGGCTGCGCGGCGGCGGGCATCAACCTGGACGGGCGCGGCTTCATCGAGGTGGACCGGGTGTCGCGGACGTCCGCTCCCGGCGTGTACGCGGCCGGGGACTGCACGGGCGTGCAGATGCTCGCGTCGGTGGCGGCGATGCAGGGGCGGATCGCGATGTGGCACGCGCTGGGCGAGGCGGTGCAGCCGATCCGGCTCAGCCACGTGGCGGCCACGATCTTCACCGATCCGGAGATCGCCTCGGTCGGCACGTCGCAGGCGGCGGTGGACCGCGGCGAGGTCGTGGCGCGCGTGGTCAAGCAGCCGCTGGCCACGAACGCCCGCGCGAAGATGGCCGCGATCCGCGACGGGTTCGTCAAGATCTTCGCGCGCCCGGGCACGGGCCTGGTGCTCGGCGGCGTCGTGGTGGCGCCGCGCGCCAGCGAGCTGATCCTCCCGCTGTCGATCGCGATCGAGCAGAACCTGTCGGTTGACCAGATCGCGCACACGTTCTCTGTCTACCCGTCGCTGTCGGGCAGCGTGACCGAGGCGGCCCGCACGGTCATGGAGTTCGGCGCCGACGCTATCCTCTGATCACGACAGCGGCCCGCTCGGGCGTGCGCTCGCGGGCAAGCATCGCGTCCTCCTGTGCCGCCCACTGCTCCCAGTGCGGAGCGAACACGTCCCCGTCACGGTCAAGGGCCCTTTTCCTCCGAACGGACAGTGGCGCCTCCACCCACACCACCAGGCTCTCGAAGACGGCGGCACGCCGCGCGCCGGCCCCCACGCCCTCCACGATCAGCGCCTCCGGCGGGTCCAGCGGCACCGGCTCGGCCCACTTCCCCGCGACCCAGTCGTAGCGGGGAACGCGGGCCGTCCGGCCCGCCGCCAGCGGCTCGAGCACGGCGCGGACGAGCAGGTCGATCCCGTTCTCCAGCCCGTCCCAGCCGCCGTAGAGGTCCTCGAGCGACACCACGGGCGCGGCAAGCTCGCGCCGCAGTCCCGCCGCGAGCGAGGTCTTCCCCGCCCCGGACCGCCCGTCGATCGCCAGCACCCGGGTCCGCCCCGCCCGCGGCGCGGTCGCCCGCAGCGACTCCCCGAGAGCGGCGACCACGTGATTCACGTCAGTGGGCGGGGCGGCCGGTGTCCGGGTCGTTCGGTACCGGCAGGCCGTGCTGGTGCAGCCGGGCGGCGCGCACGTCGTCGGCGCTGATCAGGACGGTGCCCACGCTGGCGATCAGCGCGAAACCCGGCACCGCGATCCGCAGCCACACCGGTCCAGGCAGGAACGCCAGCCCGACGCAGACCGGCACCATGATGACGAGCAGCCGCCTGATCGTCCGGCCGCGCCAGCCGGCGTCGGTCAGCTCGTGCCGCACCCAGTCGCGGTATTCATCGGGCAGCCGGAACCCGACGGCGAACAGCAGCCAGCGTCCGATGCCTGGATCGCCCGGCAGCCGACGCGTCATGTGGCTCAGTCCTTGAGCTGGCAGATCTCTGTGCCGGCCGCGACGGTCTGGCCGACCTCCACGGCCAGGCCGGTGACCGTTCCGTCCTTGTGCGCGGTCAGCGGCTGCTCCATTTTCATCGCCTCGAGTATCACCACGGTGTCGCCGGCGCTCACCTGCTGCCCCTCGGCCGCGACGATCTTGACGATCGTGCCTTGCATCGGGGTGACCAGCCAGTCACCGCTCGCCTGGCCGTGCCCGGCCGAACGGGAACGGCGGCCGCGGCGGGAACCAGCGGCCCGTTCGGGAGAAGAAGAAGCGGAGCGGGCAGCGGCGGGAAAGGCGATCGCGGCCGGAAGCACGACCTCAAGCCGCTTGCCGCCGACCTCCACGGTCATCCGCTCGCGGGCCTGCCCGGAGGCGGCCACGGGGGCGTCCTGCGGCTCGAGCGGCGCGGTGAACTCCGTCTCGATCCAGCGGGTGTGCACCCGCAGGCTGTCGCCTGCGAACGCCGGATCGTCGACGACGGCGCGGTGGAACGGCAGCACGGTGGGCATGCCGCCCACGGTGAACTCGCCCAGCGCGCGGCGGGCGCGCTGCAGCGCCTGCTCGCGGGTGGCGCCGGTGACGATCAGCTTGGCGATCAGCGAGTCGAACGCCTGCGGCACGGTCATCCCGGCCGTGTACCCGGCGTCAAGCCGGACGCCTGGTCCGGCTGGCGGGTTCCATTCGGTGATCGTTCCCGGCGCCGGGAGGAAGTTCCGCGCCGGGTCCTCCGCGTTGATCCGGAACTCGATCGAGTGCCCCCGCCGCGGCGGGTCGTCGTAGCCAAGCGGCTCGCCCTCGGCGATGCGGAACATCTCCCGGACCAGGTCGATGCCGCTGACCTCTTCCGTCACCGGGTGCTCGACCTGCAGCCGGGTGTTCACTTCGAGGAAGCTGATCGTGCCGTCGGCGGCGACGAGGAACTCACAGGTGCCCGCCCCGACGTAGCCCGCCTCGCGGAGGATGGCCTTGGAGGCGTCGTAGAGCTGCTTGTTCTGCTCGTCGGACAGGAACGGCGCCGGGGCTTCCTCGACCAGCTTCTGGTGCCTTCTCTGCAGCGAGCAGTCCCTGGTGGAGACGACCACGATGCTGCCGTGGGAGTCGGCCAGGCACTGCGTCTCGACGTGCCGGGGACGGTCCAGGTAGCGCTCGGCGAAGCACTCGCCGTTCCCGAACGCCGCGGTGGCCTCGCGGACTGCGGACTCGTAAAGCTCGGGGATCTCGGCCTCGGTGTGCGCCACCTTGAGCCCGCGGCCGCCGCCGCCGAACGCGGCCTTGATCGCCACCGGCAATCCGAACCGCCTGGCGAACTCGGCGACTTCCGCGGCGGAGCGCACGGGGCCGTCGGTGCCCGGGGCCAGCGGCGCGCCGACGCGCTTGGCGATGTCCCTTGCCCTGACCTTGTCGCCGAGCGCCTCGATCGCCCGCGGGGGCGGGCCGATCCAGGTCAGGCCGTTGCCGATCACAGCCGTCGCGAAGGCCGCGTTCTCGGCGAGGAAGCCGTAGCCGGGGTGCACGGCGTCCGCGCCGGCCCGCGCCGCGACCTGGATGATCTTGTCGATGTCCAGGTAGGTCTGCGCCGGCGTGGTGCCGTTCAGCGCGTACGCCTCGTCAGCGATCCGGACGTGCAGGGCGTCGAGATCGGAGTCGGCGTAGACGGCGACGCTGGCAAGCCCGGCGTCCCGGCAGGCGCGCGCCACCCGGACCGCGATCTCGCCGCGGTTCGCGATGAGAACTTTCTGCAATTCGGCCTCGTTCTGGGGTTGGCAGGGGATCGTCCCCCCTCGGGAGATTCGTCGTAGCTGGGTGGAGTCTAAAGCAGCCCGGCTTGCCGGTCCCGCGTGGTTCCATGATCATGGGCGCCGGCCTGCTGGCCGGCGCCTTCCCGCCGGCCAGCAAAAGGGGTGACGGACGTGCTCATGTGGGTGCCCGCGGACTGGGTCGCGGCGGGGATGACCGGCCTGCCGGGCACGGACGTCGAGATCGTCGAGCCCGACGGCTCGCCGCTGCCGGCCAGCGCGGCGGATGTCGAGTTCTACGTGCCGAGCTTCTTCCCGACGCTGCCCGTCTGCGAGGCGATGGCGCACATGCCGCGGCTGCGCGTGGTTCAGGCGCTGACCGCGGGGGTGGACCGGCTGCGCCCGTACGTGCCCGCCGGGGCGGTCCTGTGCAACGCGCGCGGCGCGCATGACGCGTCCACCGCCGAGTGGGTGGTCGCGGCCATGCTCGCCTCGGTCCGCCGGTTCCCGCTGTTCACGATCGAGCAGGCGGCGGGCCGGTGGAGCTACCAGCCGACAGGCGAGCTCGCCGAGAAGACCGTGCTGATTGTCGGCTACGGCTCGATCGGGGCCGCCGTCGAGCGGCGGCTCGCCGGCTTCGAGGTGACGGTGCTGCGGGTCGCGCGCAGTCCGCGGCCCGGCGTGGCCGGCCTGGCGGAGCTGCCGGCGCTGCTGCCGTCCGCCGACGTGGTCGTGCTGCTCGTCCCGTTCACGCCGCAGACCGCGGGCATGGTGGACGGCGGCTTCCTGGCCGGGATGAAGGACGGGGCGCTGCTCGTCAACGCAGCCCGCGGTCCCGTCGTGGTGACCGAGGCGCTGCGCGCGGAGCTGGAGACCGGCCGGCTGCGCGCGGCGCTCGACGTGACCGACCCCGAGCCGCTGCCGCCTGGCCACCGGCTGTGGACGCTGCCGGGAGTCTTCATCACCCCGCACGTGGCGGCGTCCACGCCCGTGTCGCGGCACCGGGTGGTGCGGCTGGCGAGGGAGCAGGCGGAGGCGTACCTGCGCGGCGACCGGCTCCGCAATGTGATCAGCGGCACATATTAGCGGCGGGCGGCCTAGGATATTCGCAGCCGGCAGGTCGTGCTGGCTCCCAGCGGCCGCACTTGTCTCCCGGTGGACGCCCTTCCTCAACCCAAGCGTGATCTCGGGTACGTACAGTAAATCCAAAGGCCGGATCGCCAGACTTTCCCCAAGGTGCTTACCTAGAGGTGGCGAACCCTGGTCGCCGACGGGCGCAGCTGCGCCCGTCGGCGGTAACAGGTCGTTGCAGATCCGTTACCAAATTCTCAGCCTCGGACCATGCCCGGAATGCACGCTACCCCCCGTAGCGGGAACCTCGGAAGGAGCCCCGGTTGCACCTCACGATCACGGGGGCCCGACAGTGAGCGTCCTCGCCATGCTCGCCGCGGCTGGGGCGGTCGTCGCCCTGTGGGCGGGCGCGAGGCGGCATAGCGGCCCCGTGGCCAGGGGATACCGGTGGCTTGGCGGTGCCGCGCTGTTCTGGTTCGCCGGGCTGATCGTGGACAGCGTGCTGGCCGGGTCGCTGGGCTCAGGGCCCGGGCTGGCCGATGTGGCGCCGCTGCTCGCCCTCGCGTCGGCCGCGACCGGTGTGATGGTGCTCGCCTCGCCCTGGCCGTCGCCGGATCCGGCACCAGTGGCCCGGCCGTCGGCCGCGCCGTCGCCGTCGCCCGCGTCGCCCGCGGCCGCCGGGACGTCGGGATCGGTGCTGCCCGGTCTTGCCGACGGGTACGTGATGGCGGTATCCCTGCTGGTCATCGGCTGGGTCGTGGCGTTCGGCGGCGAGTTCCACCGCTCCGGTGAGCGGCCGGCGTCGTTCTTGCTCGACCTGCTGCATCCGCTCGCCGACCTGGCGGTACTCGGCGCGCTGCTGCCGGTGCTCACGGTCGCCTGGAGCCGCGTGCTGCTGCCCTATCTCGCGCTGGTTGTGCTGACCGTCGGTGACTACCTCGGCGTCGGCGCCCGGATCTCCGGCGGGCACCAGGGCGTCCTGGAGCAACTCGCGATGGTCGTGGCCGCGTGCCTGCTCGGCGTCGCGCCGTGGGTGCCGGCGATCGCGGCGCGCCTGGACTTGCCGCAGTGGCGCCGGGAGGAGCAGCCGGCGGCGGGCACGGAGCGTCTCCCTGGGCCGCTCGACGTCGGCAACGCCGTCGGCACGAGTTCGGGCGCGGCCACGATCATCGCCGCGGTGGCCGTGTTCGTCGCCGCGATCGTGGTCGTCGTGCACGGCCTGGCCAGCGCCCCAGCCTCCGACCTGGCGCTGGTCATCGCCGGCGGCGCCGCTGTGCTCGTCCTTTCCGTGCGCATCCTCATGCTGGTCAGGGAGAACGGCGTCACGCTGCGGATCTGGCGCGGGTCGAGCGCCAGCCTGCGCGACCTCGCCGACCGGACCAGCGACGTCGTGCTGGTCTGCGACCTCGACGGCACGATCAGGCAGGTCAGCCCCTTGATCGCGAGCTTCGGCTACGCGCAGGACGCGCTGGCGGGCAAGCCGCTCATGGAGTTCGTCCACCCGGAGGACGTCAGCGCCGCGCGGACGGCGGTCCGGCAGGAGGCCAGCCCGGTCGAGGACGCGGCCGGCGCGGGCGCGGTCCTTGGCGCGGCGCCTGAGCCGGCCGGCGCGCAGCCGGGCGGCCCGGGGAACGGGACGGAATCGGGCGCGAAGGGCCGCTTCTCCTGCCGGGTGCGCGCCGCCGACGGCACCTGGCGGCACCTTGAGTGCGCGGTCCTTCTTTACCGGGTGCCGGGCGAGCCGGCGCAGCTGCTCGTCACCGCCAGGGACGTCAGCGACCAGGTGGCGCTGCGCCAGCAGGTGGCGCACCTGACGTTCCACGACGGCCTGACCGGCCTGCCAAACCGCGCGTACGTCGAGGAGCGCGCCAGGGAATCGCTCGCAGCAGGCGGCGACCGCGCCGGCGTGATCTTCCTCGACCTGGACGGCTTCACCGCGGTCAACGACCTGGTGGGGCACGGCGCAGGCGATCTGGTGCTCGCCCAGGCCGCGCGGCGGCTGCGGGCCGTCGTGCCCGCCCAGGACACGGTCGCGCGCTGGGGCGGCGATGAGTTCGCCGTGCTCATGGAGAACGCTGCCAGCGGCCCCGAGATCGTCGAGCTCGCCGAGCGGCTGGCCAGCGCCGTCGCCGGGGAGCCGTTCCGCGTCGCCGACCGGGAGATCGGGCTGACCGCGAGCGTGGGCGTCGCGCTGGCCGACGAGAGCCCGCCCGGCCTGGTGCTGCGCAACGCCGACGTGGCGATGGCCCGGGCGAAGGATGGCGGCCGCGGCCGGGTCGAGGTTTACGCGGCGCACATGCACGCGGACGTGGTCCGCCGCCTTGACCTGGCCAGCGACCTGCAGCGCGCGATCGCCAGGGAAGAGCTGACCCTGCAGTACCAGCCGATCGTGGAGCTCGCCACGTCGCGGGTCGTCGGCGCCGAGGCCCTGATCCGCTGGTGGCGCGCGGATGAGGTCGTCTCCCCCCGCGCCTTCCTCGCCGTGGCCGAAGATTCCGGGCTGATCGTCCCGCTCGGCGAGTGGGTGCTGCGCCAGGCCTGCTCGCAGGGCGCCGCGTGGCGGGCCTCCTCGTGGGACGTGGGCGTGTCGGTGAACCTGTCGCTGCGCCAGCTGAACGCGCCGCAGTTCCCCGCCCAGGTGGCCGCGGC
>JASHPP010000527.1 GCA_030038035.1 Trebonia sp. | reverse complement strand
GCGTCGACGTAGATGACCGTCTGCCCGTCGGGAGACATGCCGACTCCGGCGGAGCCGTTCGGCGTGGGGATCTTCTTGATCACCCGCCGTGTGGCCAGGTCCACGACGGTCCCGAACGTGTCCTCCTCGTTCTCGGTGTACAGCTTGCTGCCGTCCGGCAGCACCTCGATACGGTGCGCCTTGTTGGAGCCAACTTCGATCACGTGCTCGATCTCGCCGCTTTCGGGGTCGATCTCCAGCGCCACGCCGCTGTTCTCGCACACGCAGTACAGCTGGCCGCGGGCACCCCAGCGCAGGCCGTGCGGAGCCAGGTACGGGTACGTGCTGAAGTCACCGTCGTGCCGTCGCTTCCGCAGGTCAAACCGGGCGACAAGGTGACCGGGATGGGGGTTGTTCCCGTGGATCCCGTCACCGTAGACGGGAACGTACGCGAAGCGGTGATCGGGGGAGATGAGCAGCTCGTGCACTCTGGGCGCGAAGCCGTCGAGCGTCAGCTCGGTGTCGTAGGTGACCGGGTTGAGGAACAGCACGTGATTGCCGATCTTGTCCACGGCGATGAGACCGCTGCTGCCTGTCAGGAAATTGGCCTCTGTCATTACTCTTCCTGTTCAACCGCATCGACGGGGATGTGGCACCTCCTGGGCAGGAGCTGGGCCAAGACCCCTTGGCCGGGACCGGCTTCGATGCAGGACTGCCCCGCACTCACGATGTCAGGTTAGCGTGGGCTGCCTCACGGGCCGTCGGCGGTGCGTACCGCCCGCACCATCTGCGCCGCGCCGCGGCCGTCGGCCATGATCGCGAAGACTTTTCGCATATCCAGGCACCACATGTCTTCACCATGAAAATTGTCTTCGCGATCATGGGATGGCGGAGAGCAAAATGGTGCTGATGCGAATGCAGATCCGGGTGATATGCGCGCCGCCGGCGCCTGCACAGCCGGTGCGCTAGGCGGGCGGCTGCTCCCCGAGCGAGGTGTAGCTGCCCCGCCAGAACACCAGCGGGCGGGCTCCGTCGCCGCTGGTCTCCACGTGCCGGACGCGGCCGACGACGATCTCGTGGTCCCCGCCGGGGAGGGCGTGCTCCACCGTGCACTCGACGACCGCGAGCACGCCGTCCAGCCGCGGGCTGCCGGTCAGGCCGCGGCGGTGCCGCACCCCGTCCCAGGCCGCGCACAGGCCGCGCCTGGCGAAGTTGGCCGACAGGTGCCGCTGCCGGTGGCCGAGCACGTTGACCACGAACGCGCCGTGGCCGCGGATCGCCCGCAGCGTCGAACTGCCCAGGTCGAAGCAGACAAGCACCAGCGGCGGGTCCAGGGACAGCGAGGACACCGCGTTGGCGGTGGTGCCGACGGGCTCGCCGTTGGCGCCGACCGACGTGACGACCGTGACCCCGGTGGCGAAGTGCCCCATCGCGTCGCGCAGCGCGGCGGCCGAGACCTCGTCGGTCTCATCGAGTGCGGTCATCGGCTAGAGCTGCCCGTGGTTCGGCGGGAGCACGTCGTTCAGCAGGAAGTTCCCGACGTGGTGATACTTCCAGGTCACCGGGTCGTGACTGGCGTGCGTGCGCGCGTTGCGCCAGTGCCTGCTCAGGTCGTACTTCTCGTCGGTCGCGCTGGCCCCGCTGAGCGAGAACAGGTCGCCGGCCACCTCGGCGGCGACGTCGCTGGCGAACGCCTTCGCCTGCGCGACGGCGAGCGAGCCGCGGCCGGCCTCCTTCTCGCCTGCGGGCACCCGGCCGACCTCGTCAAGCGTGGCGGCCGCGCTGGCGAGCAGCGCCTCGGCCGCGCTGACCTTGGTGGCCAGCTCGCCGTAGCGGTAGATCGTGTGCGGGTCCTCGCTGGCCGCGTGCGCCCAGCCGGCCCGCGCGGCCTCGAAGAACGGCCGCGCCTTGGTCCGCACGAAGGCGCCCGCGTCGTTCAGCGCCCCGCGGGCGATCCCGGCCTGAATCGCGGCGTGTACGAGCTGAGACCGCGCGCCAAGCTGCTGGGGAACCTCGAACGCGCGGGCGTAGGGCACGACGAGCCCGGGATCGACGGGCACGTCGTCGAACGTCGCGCTGCCGCTGACCGTGGCCCGCTGCCCCATGACGTTCCAGTCGTCGTCGACGTGCACGCCGGAGGCGTCCCTGCGGACGAACGCGAGCACCAGCGTGTTGCTGTCGTCGAGCGCGGTGACCCCGATCCAGCGCGCGGTGAGCGATCCTGTCGTGTAGTACTTGCGCCCGTGCAGGCGCGGCCAGGAAGGTCCGGCGCCGGCGCCGGGACCGAAAGCACCGGTGCCGGCGCCAGGGAAGCCTCGCAGCCGCGTCTTCAGGTCCTGCGCGTGCAGCCCGCCGCGTTCGGCCTGCGCGTTGCCCAGCCGCGCTCCGCGCAGCACCTCGCCGAACAGCCGTTGCTGCTGCTCCGGCGAGCCCCAGACGGCGAGCGCGTCAACGAAAAGGAAGTGCCCCTGCGGCACCTGGGCGATCGACGGATCCACCGCCGCGATCGTCCGCACGACCTCGGCAAGCACGGTGGCACCGAGTTCCGGCCCGCCGGCGGCGCGCGGCACCGTGATCGCCAGCAGCCCGCTGGCGTCAAGCGCCGCCAGCTCGGCGACCGGCGGCGCGCTCGCCCCCGCCCGGTCACGCTCGATCACCCCGTCCGCGATCGACTCGGCGTACGCCCGCGCCGCCGCGGTGGCCTCATCGGCCGTCCGCAGTACCGGGACCGCGCCGCCCGCGCCGTCGTCGTCGTCGGCGGGGCGGGCGCCAGCGACGTCCTGGCCGCCGGCGCCTGGTCCTGCCGCGGTATGCCCGGCGGTGCCGGCCCGCGCGCTCGGCATGACGTGCACCTCCAGGTCGATCCGTGGGCGTCCCCGCGAGGCCACCCGACGGGGACGCACGTCCCAGCGTGCCATCCCCGTCCAGGCTTGTCAATAATTACGATCTATTTAGTAGGATAAGTCACGACAGCCGGAAGATAAGCGAAAAGCGGGGATGATCTCGTCGCCGTAGGCCTCAAGCGTGCCCTCCTCGTCGTCGTGCATCAGGTACAGCGCGAACTGGTCCGCGCCGATCTCCGCCAGCTCGCGCAGCCGGTTCACATGCGCCGGCGCGGGCCCGAGCAGGCAGCACCTGTCCATGATCTCATCGGGCACGAAGTCCGCAGCGGGATTGTCCGCCCGCCCGTGCTGCCTGTAATCGTACGCCGGGCGCTTGTCGATGTACCCGGTCAGCGCGCGGGGGAGCCCGCCTTCCCCGTAGCTGGCGACCAGGTCCGCGACGTGGTTGCCCGCCATCGCGCCGAACCAGCGCAGCTGGTCCCGCTGGTGCCCCAGGTCCGTGCCCACGTAGGCGGGCGCGGCGACGCACATCGCGATCGACCCCGGGTCCCGCCCCGCCTCGGCCGCCGCCGCCCGTACCGAGCCGAACGTCCAGCGGGCGATGTCCGGGTCGGCGGTCTGCAGGATGAACCCGTCCGCCCGCTCCCCGGCCAGCCGCAGCGCCCGCGGCCCGTACGCCGCCAGCCACATCGGCAGCGACCCGCCCCGAGCCCACGGGATGCGCACCGGCCGGCCGTGGTGGATCACCTCGCGCCCCTCGGCGAGCCCCTTGATGACCGTCATCGCGGCCGACACGGCGTCCAGGGACGCCGGGGGCAGGCCGATGCACCGCAGCGCCGAGTCGCCGCGGCCGATGCCGCAGACCGTCCGGTTGCCGTACTCGTCGTTGAGCGTCGCGAACATCGACGCGAGCACCGACCAGTCCCGGGTACTCGGGTTGGTCACCATCGGCCCGACGATCATCGCCGACGTCTCGGCGAGGGCCCGCGGGTAGATCATGAACGCCTCCTGCCACAGCACGTGAGAGTCGAACGTCCACCCGTACCCGAACCCGGCGCTCTCGGCCAGCTTCATCATCGCCACGACGCCGCTGGCCGGCGGATTGGGCCGCAGCACCACCCCGAAATCCATGGTCCCCTCCGCAGTCACCTGTGCCGGGCAGTAAGCAGGGCCCGTTCAGGTGAGATATCGATTGAGGTCGCGCGGGAGGTACCCGCCGTGCCCCGGTGCGTCTGCCGCGCGGCCGGGTCGTAGACCGGTGCTCCACCCCAGGGATCCCGTCGGGGATCTTTGCAAAGTCTGCCCGTCCGAGCTCCTTCTGTTCCCTGAAGCAGAACGGACAGTGGCCAGTCGACACGACGCACAAGTCATTGGCGCGCAGGCCACGCCACGGGGCGGCGGACTCATGGCCGGGCCAGCTCCTGGTAGGAGTCGGGCCTGCGGTCCCTGTAGAACTGCCACAGGTCCCTGACCTCGGCGAGCCTGCCCATGTCCAGGTCGCGGACCACCACCTCGTCTTCGGTGTCCGAGGCGGCCTGCCCGGCGAGCTGGCCCCGCGGGTCGGCGAAGTAGGACTGGCCGTAGAAGTCGTTGTCGCCGAGCGGCTCGACGCCGACCCGGTTGAGCGCCCCGACGTAGTACTGGTTGGCCACCGCGGCGGCCGGCTGCTCAAGCCGCCACAGGTGGGAGGACAGCCCCCGGCTGGTCGCGGACGGGTTGAACACGATCCGCGCGCCCGCGAGGCCGAACGCCCGCCAGCCTTCCGGGAAGTGCCTGTCGTAGCAGATGTAGACGCCGATCCGCCCGACCGCGGTGTCGAACACGGGGTAGCCGAGGTTGCCCGGCCGGAAGTAGAACTTCTCCCAGAACCCCGGCAGCTGCGGGATGTGGTTCTTGCGGTACTTGCCCAGGTAGCTGCCGTCGGCGTCGATGACCGCCGCGGTGTTGTAGTACAGCCCGGGCTGCTCCTCCTCATACATCGGCACGACGAGCACGACCTGGTGTCGGCGGGCGGCGTCCTGCATGAGCCTGGTGGTCGGCCCGTCGGGGATCGCCTCGGTGTAGGAGTAGTAGCCGGCGTCCTGCACCTGGCAGAAGTACGGGCCGTAGAACAGCTCCTGCAGGCACACGACCTGCGCCCCGGCGCCGGCCGCCGCGGCGACATGGGCGACCGCGGCCGCCGTCATCGAATCCTTGTCGCCCGTCCAGCCCTGCTGGACGAGGGCAGCCCGGACGATCTCAGGCATGCAGCCTCCCGCGCTCTCGTACCCGCCTAACCCACGGTGTCGGCCGTGTTACACAGCCTCATCTTCCCCCGCTGCGGCCAGGTTTGTAACGGGCGCGTGCGGCCCAACCGCGCCGGGCATAACGAGCCGGGGGCGGGAGTTAGCGGTGGGCGTCGGGGCGGACCCGGGGAACGCGGGCGGGGCAGCCACAGGATGCGCAGCGAAGTCACACGGAGGCGGCGGACATGAAGGCGGTACGGTTCAGCGAGTACGGCTCGGTAGAAGTCCTGAACGTCGTCGAGGTTCCGCGGCCGGTTCCTGGTCCCGGCCAGGTTCTCGTCCAGGTGAAGGCGGCGGGGGTCAACCCGGGCGAGGCCAAGGTCAGGGAGGGGTTCCTGCACTCGCGGTGGCCGGCCACGTTCCCTTCTGGGGAGGGCAGCGACCTGGCCGGGATCGTCGCGGAGCTCGGCCAGGGCGTGACAGGCGCCGCGGCAGGCGATGAGGTGATCGGCTGGGTCGACACCCGCTCCAGCCAGGCGGAATACGCGGTGGTCGAGGCGTCGAACCTGGCGCGCAAGCCCGCCAGCGTGCCGTGGGCAGCCGCGGGCGGGTTGCCGGTCGCCGGGTTCACCGCGTGGGCCGCGGTCCGCGCGGTCGGCCTGCGGCCCGGGGACACCCTGGTCGTCTCCGGCGCGGCCGGCGGCGTCGGCTCGCTCGCCGTCCAGCTCGGCAGGCGGGCCGGCGCCACGGTGGTCGGCCTGGCCAGCCAGGCCAACCACGGCTGGCTGGAGCAGCACGGCGTGCTCCCGCTGAGCTACGGCGCCGGCGTGGCCAACCGCATCAAGCAGGCCGCGCCGCGGGTGGACGCGTTCATCGACACCTACGGCGGCGACTACGTCGAGCTGGCGGTCAACGAGCTCGACGTGGTCCCGTCCCGGGTGGACACCATCGTCCGGTTCGATGCCGTCGAGAAGTACGGCGTCAAGGCCGAGGGCAACGCGGCAGGCGCAAGCGCCGCGACGCTCGCCGAGCTCGCCGGGCTCATCGCGGCCGGCGAACTTGAGGTCCCGATCGCGGCGACCTATCCGCTCGACCAGGTCCGGGAGGCCTACAGGCAGGTCGAGGGCGGCCACGTCCGCGGCAAGGTCGTGCTGATCCCCTAGCGTGCCGCCGGGTTAGGGCCGCGGTCGGCCGGCACGCCGCCGGCCGCGTCCGCGGCCGGGATGCTCACGTCCGCGCGGAGGCTTTCGTCGCTGTGCGCGATGTGCAACAGGGAACGCCAGATGAGGGCGAGGATGATCGCCGAGCCGGCGAAGGCGAACCAGAAGGGCGCGGTGATGCCCCACGCCGAGGCGACGGCCCCGCCGATCGCCGAGCCGATCACGATGCCGCCGACCATGCCGGTGAGGTAGACGCTGCCGACGCGGCCCTGGAACTCGGCGGGCACCGCCCGCTGCCGCACGCTTGTCGAGGTCGTTCCCCAGATGAACGCGTGCGCGCCGAAGATCACGAAGACGATCAGCGCGAACCAGGCCCAGCGGGTCAGCGCGAGCGCGAGATGGGCCAGTGTTTCGATGATCAGCCCGCCCCGCATGATCACGCCCAGCCGGACGCGCCGCTCCAGCCAGCCGTAGGACGCGGTGCCAAGCAGGCCGCCCACCGCCATCGCGGTGGTGATCAGCCCGAAGCCGAGCGCGCTCATGCCCAGCCGCTCCCGCGCGTACAGGACGAGCACCGACCATGCGGCGCCGAAGGTGACGTTGAACGTGAAGATGGTGATCGCCAGCGTCCGGACCGCGGGGTGCGCCCACAGCCAGCGCCACCCCTCGCGGATGTCCTCGCGCACCCGGGCCGGCGCCGCCGGCCCTGGTACCGGCAGCCGCACCCGCGAGATCGCCAGCACGCCGGCGAGCACGCACACGGTCTCGCTCACGAACGGCAGCGCCCTCCCCGCCGCGAACAGCGCGGCGCCGACGGGCGGTCCGGCCAGCTGATTCCACACGACCACGCCGGTGAGCGCGCGCGAATTCGCCATGCCCAGGTCGCGTTTGCCGACCAGCATCGGCAGCAGGGTGGCCGTCGTCGTGTCGCCGAAGGCCTCGTTGACTCCGAACAGGAACAGCGCGGCCAGCACCACCGCGGTGTCGACGCGGCGGGTGAGAATGGACGCGATGAGCAGCAGCAGGATCACCACCCGGGCAAGCCCGGTGGCGATGACGATCGCCCGCCGGCTGCGCCGGTCCGCTACCACGCCGGCGTACAGCCCGAACAGCAGCCACGGCAGCCGCTGCAGGAAGGCTGCCATCGCCACGGCCAGCGGGTTGCGCGTCTGGGACGCCACAAGCAACGGCCCGGCGGCAAGCGTGATCCCGTCGCCAAGGTTGGTCACCCAGGACGAGGCAAGCAGCCAGCGGAAGTCACGGCCGAGGCGGGCCGGCGCGACCAGGTCGGCGAGCCGGCTCACTGCGGCTTCCCGCCAGCGGTGGTCACCCAGCCATTGTGCTGCACAGGCACGACCGGCTTCACCTGGTTTGTGGTGCGCATGGTGCGGTGCGCCACCGTGGTTGTGGTTTTGCGCAACGCCGCAAACTTCCTCTACCGCCGCCGCGCGGCGGCGGGTACGCAGGAAGGCAGGCGTGGTCGAAAGACAGCGAGGAAGCCGTGGGTAACCCGATGGATCTGTTCCGGCTTGATGGCAAGGTCGCGCTGGTCACCGGCGCCGGCAGCGGCCTGGGCAGGCAGTTCAGCGAGGCGATGGCGGAGGCGGGCGCGGATGTCGCCTGCGCGGACATCGACGAGGAGTCGGCCAGGGCGACGGCCGCGGCCGTCGAAGGGCTCGGCAGGCGCGGTGTGGCGATCGGCTGTGACGTCACCGTCGAGGCAGCGGTCGCGGCGATGGTGACCCGCACCGTAGCGGTTCTCGGCAGGCTGGACATCCTGTTCAACAACGCCGGAATCGCCGACCCGCAGGCGCTGCAGCTGCACGAGTACCCGACCGCTAACTGGCGGGCCGTGCTTGACGTGGACCTGGATGGCGTGTTCTTCTGCGCGCGTGAGGCGCTCAAGGTCATGGTCGCCCAGCGGTCAGGCAAGATCATCAACATCGCGTCGATCTGGGGCCTGGCCGGTTCGTCCAGCCTGTTCCCCGCCCTGGCGTACAACGCGGCCAAGGGCGCGGTGATCAACCTCACCCGCGAGCTCGGGCTCGAGTACGCGACGCAGGGAATCCAGGTCAACGCGCTGTGCCCCGGCTTCTACCAGACCAACCTCAGCCGCGGCGCGATCGACGACCCGCAGGTCCGCGAAACGATCTGCGCGTTCATCCCCATGGGCCGGATCGCGGCGGCCGCCGAGATCAAAGGGCCTGCGCTCTTCCTCGCCTCGGCCGCGTCCGATTACATGACCGGCCAGACCCTGGTCGCCGATGGCGGCTGCCTGGCTAAGTAACCCGATTGCGGGAATGACCCCGGTATGGCGGTTGCCGACTTGCCGGCGATACCGGTGTCTGCCGGGGCGCTCGTCTTCGACCGGGCGGGGCGGCTGCTGATCCTCAAGCCGACGTACAAGACGGGCTGGACGATCCCCGGCGGCGTCATGGAGGCGGACGGGGAGACGCCGTGGGATGCGTGCCGGCGCGAGGTGCGTGAGGAGTGCGGAATCGAAGTGAGCACCGGCCGGCTGGCCTGCGTCGACTTCCGCCCCGGCCGTCCGGGCCACCCAGGCGGCATCCGGTTCCTGTTCGACTGCGGGCCCGCTGACGACGCGGCCCTGGCCGCGATCACCGTGCAGCCGGAGGAGATCGCCGAGTACCGGCTCGCCCCCGTGCAGAGCGCGCTTGCCCTGCTCAGGCCCCCGATCCGGCGCCGCGTGCGCGCCGTATCGCGGCACCGCGGGTTCGTCTACCTGGAGGACGGGCACCCGGTCCGCGCGATCGGCTAGGCATGGCCGGTGGCCTCGGCCACGAGCAGCCGGTCCCCGGCCGCGACGACCGGGTCGTCGGCGATGCCGAGGGTGAACTCTCCGCCCCGGATCAGGCCGAGGACGAGGCCGGCCCGCTCGTTCCTGATCGCGCTCAGCCGCTTTCCGACGGCGCTGCCCGCCGCCTCGATTTCGGCGAGCGCGTCCCGGTTGCCGATCAGCTGGGAGATCATCTCACCGGCGTGCGGGGTCTCGAGGCTGGCGGCCAGCGTGCGGGAGAGCAGTTCGCTCGCCGACACCGTCTGCTGGACGCCGAGGTCACGCAGCGCCTCCCGGACCGACGGCGAGCTGACCAGCGCGGTCACGGTCAGCGAGGGGGCCTGCTTGCGCAGCAGCACCGCGCTGACCAGCACGTCCCCATCGCTCTTGCCGGTGATGAGGGCCTGCTCCGCGCCCGCCGGCCTGGCCCGCCTGATCGTGTCCTCGTCCGTCGGGTCGCCGCGGACCACGTGCACGCCGCCGCGGACAGTCGCCGGGTCGACGTCGGCGGCGAGCACCACAGGGATCCCGGCACCCGCCACTTCCTCGAGGATCGCGGGCACGGTCGCGTTCATCCCGACGACGAGACGGTACGTGCCCGCGGGGAACTGGGTGTGCATGGCGAGAACCCTCCGGACTCCGGCGGCCGCGGCCGCGCCCGACACGAGCGCGAACGCCGCCGCGAGCATCGGGATCGTGGTGAGCATGACAAGCGAGGCGATCAGCCGCCCGATCGGGTTGTGCGGCGTTATGTCACCGTAGCCGACGGTCGTCGCCGTCGTGACGGCCCAGTACAAGGAGGTCGTGAACGGCAGGCTTTCGGCCAGCGAGAACAGCCCGGCGCCCAGCACGACGACCGCGACGACGGCACCGAGCAGGCTCGCCACGTGCCGCCTGTGCGGCACCCCGAAGACCCGCAGCAAGACAGTGATCACGGCCCTCTATCGTGCCGCAACCTGGCCGCGTCGGCGACCCGTTGGCGGGCACTGGCCGGTGGTCAGCCGGGCAGGACCAGCGCCGCCGCCGCGATGACCGCCGCCGCGGCGAGCACGCGCAGCAGCGTGGCCCCGGCGCCGGGGCCGGCGGCGGGCA
>JASHPP010000526.1 GCA_030038035.1 Trebonia sp. | reverse complement strand
TCGCCCTCGGCGGCAAGGCCCGCCAGGATCAGGGCGGCCCCGCCGCGCAGGTCCGGCGCCACTACCTCGGTGCCGTGCAGCGGGTTGGGGCCGTGCACGATCGCGACGTTGCTGTCGACCTCGACCTTGGCGCCCATCTTGTTCAGCTCAGGCACCAGGGTGTACCTGCCGTCGAAGATCGTCTCCCGGATGTAGCTGGCACCGTCGGCCAAGGTGGCCACGGCCATGATCGGCGACTGCAGGTCGGTGGCGTACCCGGGGTACGGGCTGGTGATGACGTTGATCGGGCGCAGCGGCCGTTCCCTTCGCACCTGGAGCACGGCGCCCTGGGGGGCGAACTCCACCCCCATCTGCTCGAGCTTCCAGCGGACCACGCCGAAGTGGTCCAGGTTAGCCCCGACCAGGTTGATCTCGCCGCCCGTGATGGCGGCGGCCATCGCGAACACGCCGGCGTCGAGCCGGTCGGGCATCACGGTGTGCTCGACGGCCGTCAGTTCCGGAACGCCGTGCACCGTGATGAAGCCGGTGCCGCCGCCGCCGATGTCCGCGCCCATCTTGGTGAGGAACGCGATTACGTCGAGCACCTCGGGCTCTTGGGCGGTGTTGTCGATGATCGTCGTTCCCGGCGCCAGCGAAGCCGCCATGATCAGGTTCTCGGTGCCGGTGTGCGAGGGCGTATCCAGGTACAGGTGAGCGCCGCGCAGCCCGTCGTGGGCAGTGATGCGGATGACCGCGCCCCCCTCGTCCACGGTCGCGCCGAGCCGGGCGAAACCGCGGTAGTGGAAGTCGAGGTTCCTGCTGCCCAGGTTGCACCCGCCGATGCCTTCGATGACGGCCTCGCCGAACCTGTGCAGGAGCGCGGGCACGAACAGCACGGAGCCGCGGAACCGCCGCGCGATGTCGGCGGGAAGCACCGGCGAAGTAAGCCGTGACGCGTCCACGACCAGGGTGCGTTCCGCCTCGTGGAACTCCACCAGGGCGCCCACCGCCTGAGCCAGCTCGACGGCGCGCCGCACGTCCTCGATTGGCGGCACGTTCCGCAGCACGGTCCGGCCGCGGTCCGCGAGCAGCGACGCCGCGATCATCTTGAGCGCCGCGTTCTTGGCACCCTGGATGAAAACCGTGCCCTGCAGGCTCGTGCCGCCACGGACGCGGTAGCGGATCTCGGTGCCCTTGGTCATGTGGATGCTGCTCCTGTCCGAGGGGGAACTACGAGAACGCGCGTCACGTCTGTGAGCACGCCCTGGCGAACGCGATGTCCAGTATGCCACCCGATGGGGGTGCTCAGGATGCTCAGGCAAGACGTGCGAGACGATCGAAGACATGGTCCAGGCGGGCGACATAGCGCTCGGCGAGGAATGCCCGGTCAAGGGCCGCTTCGTCGATGACGACATTCCGCTTCTTACCCGCAGTGACCAGTGAATCGCGAAATGGCGTCTCGTTGTCCCACGTGTCCATCGCGGCGGCCTGTACGAGCGCGTACGCGTCCTCGCGGGACAGCCCGCTGCTGACGAGTTCGAGCAGCACCGCCGAGGAGTACAGCAGGCCATTGGTCAGGTTCATGTTCGCCCGCATCCGCGCCGCGTCCACCACAAGCTCCTCGACCAGCCCGGTCGTGAGGTGCACCACGTAGTCGGTGGCGATCGCGGCGTCGGGCAGCGCGATCCGCTCCACGCTTGAGTGCGAGATGTCCCGCTCGTGCCACAGCGGGATGCCCTCGGTCACCGGGGTCACAGCGGACCGCACCAGCCGGGCCAGCCCGCAGATCCGCTCGCTGCGGATCGGGTTCTTCTTGTGCGGCATCGCCGACGAGCCCTTCTGGCCCGCCCGGAAGGGCTCGGCGAGCTCCCTGAGTTCGGTCCGCTGCCCGTGCCGGACCTCGAGCGCCACCGCCTCGCAGACCGTGGCGAGCACGGCGAGCGCGGAGGTCCATTCGGCGATCCCGTCGCGCATCACGACCTGGGTGGCGACGTCGGCGGCGCGCAGCCCGAGCTCGGGCATCACCTCCGCCTCGATCGCCGGGTCGATGTTGGAGTAGCTGCCCACAGGGCCGGACAGCTTGCCGACCGCGACGGACTCGCGGGCCCGCCGCACCCGGTCACGGGACCTGGCCGCGGCGAACGCGAAATCCGCGACCCGGTGGCCCCAGACGTCGGGCTCGGCGTGCACGCCGTGCGTGCGGCCGGCCCGCAGCGTGTGCCGGTGCGCGAGCGCGTGGTCGCGCAGCACGGCGACCAGCCGGTCCGCCCTGGCCACGATGATGTCGGTGGCCTCGGTGAGCTGCACCGCAAGCGCCGTGTCAAGCAGGTCGGAGGAGGTCATGCCGTAGTGCACCCAGGCCGCCGCCGACCGCGGGTCGGTGTTGTCCGCCCACGCGGTGAGGAACGCGATCGTCTCGTGGTCCGTCACGGCCTCGACCGCTGCCACCGCTTCGGGTGTGGGAGGACGCGCCGAACGGACGGCGGCGACTGCCTCGGCGGGGACCGTTCCCGCCCGCGCCTGGGCCTCGACCACCAGGGTCTCGACCCGGCACCAGAGCTCGTACTTGTGGGCCTCGCTCCAGACCCGCCCCATCTCGGGCAGCGTGTACCTGTCTATCACTCTCTAACGGTAACCGCGGCTCGCTCCGCGATGTCATGCCGGTACCAGGCGCCGCGCATCTGGACGCACTCCGCGACCGCGTACGCGGCGGCGCGCGCGGTGGCCAGGTCCGGTCCTGAACCAACCGCGTTGAGCACCCGGCCGCCGGCGCTGACCAGCGCGCGGTCCGCGGCGCAGGCAGTACCGGCGTGCAGGAGATAAGCCCCGGTCCGTTCCGAATAATTGTTGAATGTGATCTTGTCGCCCTTGACCGGGGCCTCGGGGTAGCCTTCGGCGGCGAGCACCACCGTGACGGCGGCACCGGGCAGCCAGCTCAGCGCGGGTGCGGCGGCCAGGTCACCGGCGGCCGCGGCGTGCAGCAGGCCGGCCAGCGGGGTAGCGAGCCGGTCAAGGACCACCTGCGTCTCCGGGTCGCCGAACCGCGCGTTGAACTCCACCACCTTGACGCCGTCGCTGGTGAGCGCGAGACCCGCGTAGAGCAGGCCGCGGTACGGTGCCCCCCGGCGGCGCAGCGCGTCGATCGCTGGATTGATGACCCGGTCGAGCACGTCGGCGGCCAGGTCTGGCGGCGCCCACGGGAGCGGGGCGTAGGCGCCCATGCCGCCGGTGTTCGGGCCCTGGTCGCCGTCGCGGGCGCGCTTGAAGTCCTGCGCGGGCAGCAGGGGAACCGCGTCGGTGCCGTCGGCGAGGGCGAACAGGGACACCTCGGGGCCGTCGAGGTACTCCTCGATGACCACGCGCCCGCAGGCCGCGGCGTGCCGTCTTGCCTCACCGAGGTCATCGGTGACGACCACGCCCTTGCCCGCGGCGAGCGCGTCGTCCTTCACGACGTAAGGCGGGCCGAATTCCCTGAGCGCCGCGGCGGCCTCGTGCTCGTTGCCGGCCGTTCGTGACCGCGCCGTCGGGATGCCCGCCTCGGCCATGACCTCCTTGGCGAACGCCTTCGACCCCTCGATCATCGCCGCGGCGGCGTCCGGTCCGAAGGCCGCGATGCCGGCCTGGCGGAGCGCGTCGGCGACGCCGGCCACGAGCGGCGCCTCGGGGCCGATGACCGCGAGGCGGGCGCCCAGCGTCCTGGCGAGGCGGGTGACGTCCGCCGGGTCGGCAGCCCGCACCTCATGGACCTGCGCCAGCTCGGCGATGCCAGGGTTGCCCGGCGCCGCGTGCAGGTCCGTGACCGCGGGGTCGCGGCTCAGCGCGCGGACGATCGCGTGCTCGCGGCCGCCGGACCCGATCACCAGTACTCGCACGTCGGCGAGCCTACTAGCTGGCCTGCTTTCTAGAGGAGCGGGCGCAGCTGCAGGGTCTGGTCGCGGCGGGGGCCAACGCCGACCGCGCTGACCGGAGCGCCGGAAATGTCCGCGATCGTCTTGATGTAGTGCTGCGCCGCGGCGGGCAGGTCGCCGAACGAGCGGCACTGGGAAATGTCCTCCCACCAGCCGTCGAGGTACTCGTAGACCGGCTTGGCGTGGTGGAACTCGGTCTGCGTCATGGGGATCTCCGCATGGCGGGTGCCGTCGACCTCGTAGGCTACGCAGACGGGTATCTTGTCCAGGCTGGACAGCACGTCGAGCTTGGTCACGAAGAAGTCGGTCACCCCGTTGACCCGGGCCGCGTAGCGGGCGACGACGGCGTCGAACCAGCCGGTGCGCCGCGGCCTGCCGGTCGTCACGCCGTACTCGCCGCCCGCCTCGCGCAGGTACTCGCCCTGCTCGTCGTGCAGTTCGGTCGGGAACGGGCCGGAGCCGACCCGCGTGGTGTACGCCTTGACGATCCCGATCACCCTGGTGATCCGCGTCGGCCCGAGGCCGGCGCCCACGCACGCGCCGCCCGCCGTCGGCGAGGACGACGTGACGAACGGGTAGGTGCCATGGTCCACGTCGAGCATGGTCGCCTGGGCGCCCTCGAGCAGGACGACCTCGCCGGCCTCCAGCGCCTTGCCGAGGATCAGCCCGGTGTCGGCGACATAGGGGCGCATGCGCTCGCCGTAGGCGATGTATTCCGCGGCGGTCTTCTTCGCGTCGACGCCGCGCCTGTTGTACACCTTGGTGAGCAGCTGGTTCTTGTCCCTCAGGACGAGGTCGAGCTTCTGCTGCAGGATGCCGGGGTCGAACAGGTCCTGGACCCTGATGCCCATCCTGGCCACCTTGTCGGCGTAGGCCGGGCCGATGCCGCGGCCGGTGGTACCGATCCTGGCGTTGCCGAGGAAGCGCTCGCTGACCTTGTCCAGGGCGCGGTGATGCGGCATGATCAGGTGCGCGTTCGCGCTGATCAGAAGCCTTTCGCAGCTCACGCCCCGCTGCTCAAGGCCTGCGATCTCCTCGAAGAGGACGCCGGGGTCGATCACCACGCCGTTGCCGATGACCGGTGTCACCTGCGGGGAGAGCACGCCGGACGGCAGCACGTGCAGCGCGTAGCTCTCGTCGTCTATCACCACGGTGTGGCCGGCATTGTTGCCGCCCTGGTACCTGACGACATACTGCACGCGGTCCCCCAGCAGGTCCGTGGCCTTGCCCTTACCCTCGTCGCCCCACTGGGCGCCGATCAGCACGATGGCGGGCATGTTGTTCGCCTTTCAGACGACGAAACCCCTGGCAGCGCAAGCGCGACAGGGGCTCTTGCGATCAGAGGCTACCCGAAAAGCGCAGGTGGAACCTAGCAGCCGGCGGCGCGTGGCAGACTGCCCGCATGAGCACGCATTCGAACCTGCTCGGGGAGCCCGCGCCCACGTTCCTGCCCGTGGACGAGGAGCCCGCCAGGCTCATCGCCGGGGGCGCGCGGGCCGTCGACGTCGCGGCGAAGTACCCGGCGTTCTCGCTCGCCTGGGCGATGCTAGCGCAGGAGGCGTTCGCCGCAGGCCGTCCCGTCGAGTCTTACGCCTACGCCCGCACCGGCTACCACCGCGGGCTCGACGCGCTGCGCCGCAACGGCTGGAAGGGGCACGGCCCGATCCCGTGGTCGCACGAACCGAACCAGGGGTTCCTGCGCAGCCTCGCGGCGCTCGCACGGGCGGCCGGCGCCATCGGCGAGACCGCCGAAGCCGAGCGCTGCCGGACGTTCCTCGCGGACAGCAGCGCCGAGGCGTACGCCGCGCTCGGGTAGGCGCGGTCTTCGCCGATCGCCTGGCCGGCCCCTGGCCCCTAGCCCCTTTAGCCCCCCTTTAGCCCTTTAGCCCCTTTAGCCACCGCTCCGGCCGCTACCCGGCCTGCCTGACTGGGCCGGCTGCGCCAACGGCCCGGCTGTATCGGGCCGACTGCGCCAATGGCCCAATTGCCTCGCTTACCGGACGGTGGCCTTCGGCGGCTGTCGGCCGCCGATACCCCGCCGAACCGGGCCTGGCCGGGCAAGACCGGCCGCGCGGTCCTGGCCAGCCGCCGCCGACGATCCTTGACCACTGCTCCCGGACCTTAACTCCCCAGCATTGTCCCTGGCCGCCCCTAGCCGGCCTGGGTGCCGGCCGACAGCAGGTCCTGGCACGCCTCCACCACCCGGGCCGACATGCCGGCCTCGGCCGTCTTGCCGTAAGACCGCGGGTCGTAGGCCTTCTTGTCGCCCACGTCGCCGTCGACCTTGAGCACGCCGTCGTAGTGCGTGAACATGTGCGCCGCGATCGGGCGGGTGAACGCGTACTGGGTGTCGGTATCCACGTTCATCTTCACGACGCCGTACGAGATCGCCTCGCGGATCTCTTCGAGCGCGGAGCCGGAACCGCCATGGAAGACCAGGTCGAACGGCTTGTCCTTGCCGTACTTGGCGCCGACGGCGTCCTGGATCTCCTTGAGCACCCCCGGCCGCAGCTTGACGTGGCCGGGCTTGTAGACGCCGTGCACGTTGCCGAAGGTCGCGGCGAGGATGTAGCGGCCGCGCTCGCCGAGCCCGAGCGCCTCCGCCGTCGCCAG
>JASHPP010000525.1 GCA_030038035.1 Trebonia sp. | reverse complement strand
GTTCGACGCGGTGGATGCCGAAGTTGTCCAGCTGTCCTATCTGCCGCATCTTCAGCCGCCTGGCCGCCCGGTCGGGTGCCTTGCCGCCCTCGCGCTCAGCCGTATCGGCGCCGTCCGGGTCGCCCGCACGGCGGCCCGGACCCCGCCGCCCAGGGCCCGGGCCTCCGCCGAGCCGGACCCGCAGGTGCTTATCGCCGCTGGCCTCCTGCAGGTGAGTGGTGAGCAGCTCGGTGAGCGTGATCTCGTCCAGGTTGTCGTACTCGCCGGCTGTCAGCCGCGCCTCGACGGCGGTCGCGACCTGCCCGGCCAGCTCGGGGAACACGTAGTTCTCGCGCAGCAAAGCCAGCGCCTTGGCCACGATATCCCGGCTGGTCAGCTGCTCGGCGGCCAGCGAGCCGTCATCCGGCATGCTGATCACGGCAGCACCGGGCGCGTCGGAGGTGAACTCAAGCAGCCTGGCCGACGGCAGCCGCAGCGAGAGCTCGCCGCGCAGCCGTTCCATTGGCTCCCGGTGCGCGGCAGCCCAGGCAGCCAGGTCTTCCGTTGCCGGGATAAACACCCGGACCATCAGCTGGCCTGGATCGCTGCTATCCCGCAGCAGCTCGGCACGCACCACCGCGCCGGCTGGAAACAGTTCGCTGACCCTATGGTCAACAACGCGTGCCACTTGCTCCACGCTTGGTCAACGGCAAGCGCCATCGCATAGGTTCCGCAGCGGAGAGGCGGACACTAGGATTGTGGGTTCGATCGCCAACAGTGACGGGGGATCGCTGTGGACCGCGAGGGTTTGAGAGTCGTACCCGAGGCCGCGCCCGACGTTGCCGACGAAAGCGTTCAGCCCGCGGAGCAAGGCGCGCGGACCGGGACGGCACCAGGCGATCATGTCCGGACGGCCGGCAGGCGGGGGACGTTCCGCGCGCTGCGCTCGCGGCCGTTCCGGCTCTACTTCGCGGGTCAGGTCGCCTCGGCGAGCGGAACTTTCGTGCAGCAGACCGCCATCGGCTGGCTGGTCCTGCGGCTCACCGGCTCACCGGCGGAACTGGGCCTGGTGCTGGCCGTGGGCGGCGTGCCGTCGCTGCTGTTCGGCCCGTGGGGCGGCACGGTCGCCGACCGGGTCAACCTGCGAAGGCTGCTCATCGGCACGCAGACGGCCTACGGTGTGCTGGCCGGCTTGCTCTGGGTACTGGCGGTCGCCGGGAAGGCATCCGTCGCGGCGATCGTCGCGATCAGCGTGGCCGGCGGTGTCGTGCAGATCGTCGACTCCCCCTCCCGGCAGGCATTCGTCGGTTCCCTGGTGCTGCCCGAGGACCTGTCGAGCGCGGTCAGCCTCAACGGCGTCGTCATGAACAGCGCCCGGGTGGTCGGTCCCGCTCTCGCCGGCGTACTGATCCTCACGATCGGCACGACTCCGTGTTTCGCGGTCAACGCGCTGTCGTACCTGGCCGTCATCGCCGCGCTGGTGCTGCTGCGCCCGCTGCGGTCCGGCGCGCAGCGGCGGCACGCGCCAAGCGGCGTCCGCGAGGGCCTGCGGTACGCGGCCAGCCGCCAGCAGCTGTGGCTGCCGCTCGTCATGATGGCACTGGTCGGGCTGCTGGCCTTCAACTTCCCGGTCATCTTGCCCGTGCTGGCGAGCCACACGTTCCACGGCAACGGCGGGACCTACGGGCTGTTGTCCACCATGCTCAGCATCGGCTCGGTAATCGGCTCGCTGGGTGTCGGCCTCATCCATCATCCGCGCCGGAAGTACCTCGTGGTCACCGCGCTGGCGTTCGGGCTCTTCCTTGCCGCGACCGCCGGGGCGCCGGATGTCGTACTCGCCTGCCTGACGCTGCTGGTGACCGGCGCGGCTGCCTTCTCGTTCGTGACACTGTGCTCAACCACGCTGCAGCTGCACTCGTCGCCGGCCTACCGCGGACGGATCATGGCGCTGTGGGTGTACGTCTACATCGGGACCACCCCGGTCGGCAGCATCATCACCGGGGCGATCATCTCGGCCGCCGGGGCGCGGGCCGCCCTGCTGACCGGCGCCGCGGCGTGCCTGGTCGCGGCCGCCATCGCCTCCCGGGTGCACACCCCGCCGCACCTGGACGCGACGCTGACCGATCTCGCCGGCGCTCAGCCAGCCCAGGCCGTCCCCGAGTCCCCCTCAGCCGCGGCCGCGGACGACGGCTCTTCGAAGTAGGCGATCGTGCGGAATTCGATGCTGTGCCGCGGCTGGGTCGCCTGCGCGGTTGTGTCGCGGAATGCGCTGTGCGGAACGCGCCAGGCCCGCGAGTGGTCGGAGTCGTTGAACGTGAAGAAGAGGACCTCGTCGCGGGTCATGTCGGGGAAATACCACCACCGGTGGGCGGGATTGTGGTGGAACTCGAAGCCGCTGGTGCCCGGGGCGTCCGGTGGCATCTCGGCGTACAGGTCGGCGGGGATCTTGTCCACGAAGTACAGGCGGTTGGCTAGCCCTTCGCCGGGCGCGACGCTCGTGAAGTCGCACAGGGCCAGCGGCCAGTCCTGCGGCGGAGGGCTGAAGACGCGCCACACGCTGGTGAGGAGCGCCCGGCGAAAGCCGTGCCCGTCGGGGAAGCGGGCAGCGTAGGCGGCCTCGGCGCGCCCGCGCGCCCCGGTGACGGAGAAGTCGCAGTGGACCAGGGCAGCCTGCGGCTGTGAGGCGTTCGCGCCGGGGTCGGCGGAGCGGCGCAGCACCCAGCCAAGCGGCGCCACGCGGTCGGCCCCCGTCTGGGACTGCACGAACTCGGCCACCTCGCCTGGGTAGACACGGTCCACCTCCTCCCGGTCGGTGAAGTCCGCCACCGCCGAGGTGTGCCCGACGATCGCGAAGCCGTTGCGGTCGAGCGTGAACTGGTCACGGACGGGGCGGCCGTCGCGGATCCGCACCTCATACGTGCGGTATGTCCCGGTGTTGACGCTCTCCCCCGGCGCGGTGAACCGGCGCAGCACGGTGGACTCGGGTGCCAGATAGCTGAGCTCGCCCGTGACTTCTCGGATGCCCGCCGGGCTGGTGATCATCCCCATCGCCGCCTCTCCTCCGGTTGGCCTGCGAGTTCTAGTGAAGAGCGCGCAGAGCGCGATGTCCACGGCCGGCGTCGAACCGGGCCAGCCGGCTAGCCGCGTTTTTTCCCTGGCCGTGATTCCCGGGCAGATCCTGCGGCGACGCGGGCGGTGGCGCGCCGCGCGCGCAGGGCGGTAAGCAGCAGTTGCGCCGCCAGGCAGGCGCCGACGCCCTCTCCTGACCGCAGCCGCAGCTGCAGCAGCGGCTCGAGGCCGAGATCGGTCAGGACCGCCTGGTGGGCACGCTCACGACTGCGCTGGCCGGCCACGAGCACGGCCTGCACGGCCGGCTCCGCGCGCACCGCGAGCAGCGCCGCGACCGACGTGAGCAGTCCGTCGAGCACGACGGGAACGCGGCGCTCGGCCGCTCCGAGCGTGACCCCAGCGAGCAGCGCGACCTCCGGCCCGCCCAGGCTCGACACGAGCACCCACGGGTCGGCGAGCCGCTTGCCATGGGTGCGGCGGGCTCGCGCGACGGCCTGGCCGACTACCTGCTGCTTGCGCCGTACCATCGCGGCGTCGGCGCCGGCGCCCAGGCCGACCGCGCCGTCCGGCTGCAGGTCGAGCAGCACGCAGCTCAGCGCCGCGGCGACCGTCGTGTTCCCGATGCCGACCTCACCGAGGCAGATCAGGCCGCGGTCAGAAAGGCGGCGCCCGATCGCCCTTCCGTCTTCGGCGAGCGCGCGGGCGTCCGCGACCGTCATCGCGTCGGTGTCGACGAGGTCGCCGCCTGCCGCGGCAAGGCTGGCGTACCTGGCCTCTACCGCAAGCCCGGCCTGCCGCGCGATCGCGGCGCCAAGCGAGACGCCCCGCAGCGTGGCGGAGAAGACATCGGCGGTGACCGACGGCTGGTAGGCGGAGACGCCGTGCCTGGCGACAGGGTGGTCGGCTGCCGCGACGAAGAGCGTCCCGCCCGCCGGCGGCACCGGGCGCAGTGCTAGCACGCGGTTGACCGTGGCGTCGAGGACGCCGAGCGAGTCAGGCACGGTCAGCAGGTCGTCGCCGGTGTCGCGGCCCGCCACGACGGCCTGCGGATCCGGCCCCGCCAGATGCGACACGGGCCGGGCCGGTTCGTCCGCGGACGGCCACCGCTCGGCCATGATCACGTCATCGAGCGGCAGCCGGTGTGACCAGCCGCGCCGTTCGAGTCCGGGACCTGGCGGACGCTCATCGGGCCAGCCGAGGCACAGCCAGCCCAGGGTCGCGACACCGTCCGGCAGCTGCAGCAGCCCGGCAAGGTCGGCAGGCTGGAAAAGCGTGACCCAGCCGAGCCCGAGCCCGGCCGCGCGCGCGGCCAGCCACATGTTCTGCACCGCGCACGCGCAGCTCCACATGTCGGCGTCGGCGAAGCTCGCCCGCCCGAGCACCCCCGCAGGCGGGGTGCGCCGGTCGCACGCGACCACGACGCCGACCGGCGCCTCCCTGATGCCGTCGAGCTGGAGGTCAAGCAGCATCGCGCGGCGTTCGGCCGTGAGCAGCTCCGCCTGACGCAGCCTTTCCCTGTCCGCCAGCAGCGCGGCCCGGTCGCGTGCCGCCTGCCCGGTGATGACGATGAACCGCCAGGGCTGCGAGTGCCCGACCGATGGCGCCTGGTGGCCCGCGGTGAGGACCTGGCGCAGGAGCTCGGGCGGCACGGGGTCGGGCCGGTACCGTCTGACGTCGCGGCGGGCGGCAAGAACGCTGTGCACGGCGGTGACCGTGGCCTGGTCGAACGCCCACCCTGCGGGCGCCGCCGACCGGTCGGCCGCCGACGTGGGGTCGCCGACAAGGGGCACGGGACGGGGCCAGGTCATAGCCGGAAGCCTAGCCGCGGCGGACCGGAATGTCGGCGGCGCGAGATACGGTGGGGCAATGCTGGAGTCGTTCCATCCGGCGGTGCGCGCCTGGTTCGAACGGCGCTTCCCTGAGGGTCCCACCGAGCCGCAGGCGGCCGGGTGGCGGACGATCGCGGGCGGCGGTCACACGCTGATCGCCGCGCCGACCGGGTCCGGTAAGACGCTGGCCGCGTTCCTGGTGTGCATCGACCGGCTGTACCGGGAGCGGGAGGCGGGCAGCGGCCCCTCGGTGGTGTACGTGTCGCCGCTGAAGGCGCTGGCCGTGGACATCCAGCAGAACCTGGAGGCGCCGCTGCGGGAGATCGCCGCGGTGGCCGCGGGGATGGGGCTGACGGCGCCGGACATCCGGGTCGCGGTGCGCACAGGGGACACCGCGGCGGCCGAGCGCGCCGCGATGCTGAAGCGGCCGCCGGACTTGCTCATCACCACCCCGGAGTCCCTGTACCTCCTGGTCACCGCCGAGCGGGGCCGCGGGATGCTGCGCAACGTCGCGACGATCATCGTGGACGAGATCCACGCCGTCGCCGGGAACAAGCGCGGGTCGCACCTCGCGCTGACGCTTGAGCGGGTGGCGCACGTCGCGCAGCGGCCCGTGCAGCGGGTGGGGCTGTCGGCGACGCAGCGCCCCATCGACGCGATCGCCCGGCTGCTTGTGGGCGCCGGCCAGCAGTGCGCGGTCGTCGACACCGGCCATCGGCGGGAGCTTGACCTCGCGCTGGAACTGCCCGATGACGAGCTCGGCGCGGTGCCGAGCGCCAGCCAGCTGGCGCAGATCCTTGACCTGATCGCCGCGCACGTGCGCGAGCACAGGACCACGCTGGTGTTCGTCAACACCCGGCGGATGGCCGAGCGGGTGGCGCACGAGCTTGGCCAGCGGCTCGGCGCCGACTCCGGGCACCAGGACGCGCTCGGCGCGGACGTGGCCGCGCACCACGGGTCGCTGTCACGGGAGCGGCGGCAGCGGGTCGAGCGGCGGCTGCGCTCCGGCGACCTGCGCGCGCTGGTCGCGACGGCGTCGCTCGAGCTCGGCATCGACATCGGGCCGGTCGAGCTGGTGTGCCAGCTCGGATCGCCGCGCAGCTTCGCCACGTTCCTGCAGCGGGTGGGGCGCTCCAACCACACCAGGACCGGGACCCCGGCGGGGCGGCTCTACCCCACCACGAGGGACGAGCTGGTGGAATGCGCCGCGCTGCTGCGCGGGGTAAGAGCCGGCCGGCTTGACGCGATCGTGATCCCGCAGGCGCCGCTCGACATCCTCGCGCAGCACCTGGTGGCCGAATGCGCGGCGGCGCCCTGGTCCGCCGATGAGCTCTACGAGCTGGTGCGGCAGGCGGCACCGTATGCCGGGCTGTCCCGGCAGGACTTCGACGACGTGGTGCAGATGCTGGCCGAGGGGATCAGGACCGGGCGCGGGCGGCGGGCGTACTACCTGCACAGGGACCAGGTGAACGGCGTGCTGAAAGCGCGCCGCGGCGCGCGCCTTGCCGCGCTGACCTCAGGCGGGGCGATCCCCGAGCTCGGCGACTTCCGCGTCGTGGCCGAACCGGACGAGACCGCCCTCGGCACGGTCAGCGAGGACTGGGCGACGGAGAGCTCGCCCGGCGACATCTTCCTGCTCGGCACCCACTCGTGGCGGATCCGCCGGGTGGAGCCAGGGGTGGTCCGGGTGGTCGACGCGAACGGCGCCCCGCCGTC
>JASHPP010000524.1 GCA_030038035.1 Trebonia sp. | reverse complement strand
CTGGCGACGGCGGAGGCGCTCGGGCTCGGCGAGCGCGGCCGCTACATCCTCGCCGCGACCTTCGGCAACGTGCACGGCGTCTACAAGCCCGGCCACGTCAAGCTGCGGCCGGGGGTGCTCAAGGAGATCCAGGACGCCGTCGGCGCCAAGTACGGCAAGGACAAGCCGTTCGACCTGGTCTTCCATGGCGGTTCCGGGTCCGCGCTCGAAGAGATCCGCGAGGCGATCTCGTATGGCGTCGCGAAGATGAACGTGGATACCGACACCCAGTACGCGTTCACCCGCCCGATCGCGGCGCACATGTTCACGCACTACGACGGCGTGCTCAAGGTCGACGGCGACGTGGGCGACAAGAAGGCCTACGACCCGCGGTCTTACGGCAAGACGGCCGAGGCGGGCATGTCGGCCCGGGTGGTGGAGGCCTGCCAGGACCTGCTGTCGGCCGGCACCCAGGTCGGCTAGGGGACCGGCTAGGGACAGTGCTGGGGAGTTAAGGTCCGGGAGCAGCGGTCAAAGATCGTCGGCGGCGGCTGGCCAGGACCGCGCGGCCGGTGTCGCCGGGCTCGCTGGTGATGTTGCGGGCGCCGGTAGCTATGGTCTGGGCGGCTTCGACGGCGGAGGCAATTGGGCCATTGGCGCAGCCGGCCCGATACAGCCGGGCCGTTGGCGCAGCTGGCCCAGTCAGGGATGTCGGGGTAGCCGGAGGCACCAGGTACGGCGACAGCCACAACACCACCGGCGAGCCCGGCGACCTAGCGCCCCTACCGAGGCGAAAGGAGGACACGCCGACGACGGTCCCCGACCACTGCTCCCGGACCTTAACTCCCCGGCATTGCCGCTAGGCGGGCTTGTCGAGGCCCAGCAGGCGGATCGCGTTGTTCTTGAAGATGCCCGGCTTGACCTCGTCCCTGATCGCGGTCTTCTCCAGGTCCGACATCCACCGCTCCGGGGTGAGCACGGGGAAGTCCGTCCCGAACAGCACCTTGTCCTTCAGCAGCGTGTTCGCGTACTGCACGAGGATGGGCGCGAAGTACTTCGGCGACCACCCGGACAGGTCGATGTAGACCTGCGGCTTGTGGGTGGCGACGCTTAGCGCCTCCTCCTGCCAAGGGAACGACGGGTGCGCGAGGATGATCGGCATGTCAGGGAAGTCCACGGCCACGTCGTCCAGGTACATCGGGTTGGAGTAGGCGAGCCTGATGCCGCCGCCGCCCCTGGTGCCGGCCCCGGCGCCGGTCTGCCCGGTGTGGAACAGCGCGGGCAGCCCGGCCGCCTCGATCACCTCGTACAGCGGGTAGGCGGCCCGGTCGTTCGGGTAGAACGCCTGCGCGCTCGGGTGGAACTTGAAGCCCTTGACGCCGTAGTCCTCGATGAGCCGCTTGGCCATAGCGACGCCCTCGGCGCCGCGCGCCGGGTCCACGCTGCCGAACGGGATGATGACGTCGGCGTTGTCCCTGGCGCGCTCGGCGATCTCCTCGCTGGTGGACCGCGCCGGGTCGGCCGGCTGGTCCTTGACGTCGATCGTGAACGTGACGGCCGCCATGTGCCGCTCGCGGTAGTACGCGGCCAGGTCGTCAACGGTGAACGCGGCCGCCGCCGTCCTGAAGTAGGCGGCCATCGCGGCCAGATGCTCGTTGCCCTCCGGGTCGTCCGACGGCGCGTTGACGGACCGGTGCACGTGCGTGTGCACGTCAATCGCGACCAGGCTGTCGATGTCCATCGATGCCGGCCGCGCCGAAGATTCATGCTCCAGGCTCATACACGATTTCCTTGCGCTCAATCCAGATGGGAGCGATTATCGCAGCAGCCTTTGCCCGCGTCACTGTCCGATCAGCGTGCCCCGTGCGGGCAAACCTGGCCTTGTTACCGCGTCATTAGCTCCGCTAGGGTGTTTAGTTCGCGGCTACAAATATTCGATTGAGGAAACGGCCGTAGCCGGCGCTCGCCGCGTCCGGCGCCGCGGGAGTGATCACGTCCGGCTCCTCCCCCGAACGGTCCCAGGCTGCTCCCTCCAGCAGCGCTCCTGCCGCCGCGGCGGCGACCTGGGCGGCGCCGGTCGCGCTGAGCCAGGTCGTGCTCGCCGGGCGCAGCGGCAGGCCGAGCACGTCGGCGAGCAGCTGCCGCCAGGCCGGGTGGCGGGCGCCCCCGCCGCCGATGACGACACTGCGCGGCTCGTGGCCCGCGGCGCGCAGGTCCGCGAGCCGCGCCCGCAGCAGGAACGCGACCCCCTCAAGCGCGCCGCGCAGCAGGTCGTCCTTGCGATGGGCGAGGGTAAGGCCCGCCCACCCGCCGCTCGCCGGCGCGTCCAAGCGCTCTTGCGTCAGGTAGGGCAGGAAGAGCGGGGTATCGGCGCGCCACGGCCGGGCCGCGGTGTCGTACAGGTCCTGCCAGGAGACGTCGAGGAGGGCTCTTACCCAGTCCAGTGTCACCCCGACGTTCTGCGCAGGAGCCAGCTGGTAGAGGCCGCCGCCGACGGCACGGAACACATTGGTGTTCGGCGCGGGATGGAACGCGGCCGCGGGGACGGCCCACTGTCCGCCGGTGCCCAGGGTGAGCAGCGCGGCGTCCGCGGGCGGGTTCGCCGCCAGCAGCGCGGCCGCGGTGTCCGCGGCGCCGGTCGCGACGGGGATGCCGGGGGTGAGCCCCAGGTGGGCCGCGGCGGCGGGCAGCAGGCGGCCGGCGAGCTGGGTGGGCTCGCGGATGTCAGGCAGCTTTTCTCCCGGCAGGCTCAGCGCTGCGATGACCTCCGTCGCCCAGCCGCCGCGGGTGAGGTCGAACAGCAGCGTGCCCGACGCGTCGGTCGGGTCGGTCGCGGCCGCGCCGGTCAGCCGCAGCCGCAGCCAGTCCTTCGGCTGCAGCGCCCAGCGGGCGTCGCGCACGGTCGCCGGCTCGTGCCGGGTCAGCCAGCGCAGGATCGGGCCGGCCATGCCCGGTGACGGCTGATTGCCGAGCGGGCGAGTGAGCCGCGCGGGCAGTTCGCGGTAGGCCGCCGCCTCCGCGGCGGCGCGGCGGTCCAGCCACAGGATGGCGGGGCGCAGCGGGACGCCCGCGCGGTCGGTGAGGACCACGCCGTGCATCTGGCCCGCGACGGCGATCCCGGCGACCTCGGCGCGGGCGCCGCCGGCGGCCGCGGCGGCGAGGGCCTCGCGGACGGCCCCGGCGGCGGCGCGCCACCAGTCGGCGGGGCCGGTCTCGGCCTGCCCGGCAGCCGGCACGGTGACCGGATACTGCGCGCGGCCGCGCCCGAGGACGTGGCCGCCCGGGGTGCCCCGGGCGCCCGGGGCGCCTGGGCTGGTCAGCAGCGCCTTGAGCTGGCTGGTGCCGAGATCGATGCCGAGAAACGCGGGTCCTACAGTCGATGATGACATAGAGTTATTTGACGATTGCTCTGCGTATCGATACGCTACGCATCGGGCCGATTACACAACGGCATATCCGGCCGTTCCGGACATCGTCTCACGGAGTACACCATGACTACGAGCACACACCCCCGCCGCGCCGGCGATACCTGGACCAGGCGCCCGGTTCGGGACGACACCTGGACCTAGCGGACTACGCCGCGTCGGTGAGCGGCAGGGCCGGGTCGAGCTGGGATATCGCGGCCGCCAGCGCGGCCGCCAGGGTGAGGCGGCTGTTCTCGTTGTACACCGGGCCGGCGGCGTCGGTCAGCAGCACGCTCGCCATCGCCACGCCGCGTGCCCGCACTGGCAGCGGGGCGACCAGCTTCGTCGTGAGCTCGCGGATGGCGGGCGCGGCGGCGGCGATCCGGTCCGCGCAGATGAACAGCCTTCGCTCGTCCGTCGCGTTGGCGCAGGCGACCCGCAGCAGGTGGTCCCAGTCGCCTGCCATCTCCCGGCGCAGGCGCAGCGACACGATCTCCTGAGCGCGCGCGGCCCGCAGCACGCTGGATTCCGGCACGGCGCCGGCGGCCAGCTCGCCGTCCAGCCGCCCGCCGAACGCCCGGGCCAGCACCCGGTCGGCCAGCCGGCGCGGCCGCATGACGAGCGGATCACCGAGAACGAGGATGCTCTGTTCCGAACGCATGGCACCAGTCTCAGCCGCGCCGTCGGCCGTCAACAGTGGCACAATTGACATGGTGCACGACAAAACTGCCACGCTTGCGCCCGGGGTCGCTGTGCTGGCTTACGACGGACTGTCGCTGTTCGAGTTCGCCGCGGCGTGCGACGTGTTCGGCACCGACGTCACCACGGGTTCCGGGCGCCCGCTGTACCGCCTGTCCGTCTGCGCTGCCACTGCGGCGGTCACCACCGACGCCGGGTTGCGGATGGAGATCCCCTGCGGCCTGGACGCGCTGCACACCGCGCAGACCGTCGTGGTGCCGCCGGCCTCGGCCCCCGGCGAGGTCCCCGCCGCGGTCCCCGGCGCGGTGCTCGACGCCCTGCGGCTGGCCCGGTCGCGGGGACGGCGCGTGCTCTCGCTGTGCACGGGCGCGTTCATCCTGGCTGCCGCCGGGATCCTCGACGGGCACACGGCGACCACGCACTGGTCCGAGTGCGCTGAACTGGCGCGCCGGTATCCCCGGGTCCGGGTCGACCCGGGGGTGCTTTACGTCGACGAAACGGACCTGCTCACCTCCGCGGGGAGCGCGGCCAGCCTGGACCTGTGCCTGCACGTGGTGCAGCGGGACTACGGGACCGAGATCGCCGCGCGGGTGGCCAGGGACCTCGTCGTCCCGCTGCACCGGCCGGGCGGGCAGGCACAGTACATCGAGACGCCGATGCCCGCCGTCGGCGACGGCGACCTGTTCGCGGCCACGATCGGCTGGCTGCGGGAGCACCTGGACGAGCCGGTGACGGTCAACGAGCTGGCCGCGCGCTCGGCGATGAGCCCGCGCACGTTCGCCAGGCGGTTCCTGGCCAGTACCGGGACGACCCCGCTGGCGTGGCTCGTGCGCGAACGGCTCAGGCTCGCCCAGCGGCTGCTCGAAACCAGCGACCTGCCCATCGACCTCGTCGCGCGCAAGAGCGGCTTCGGCAGCCCGGACAACCTGCGCAAGCACTTCCACCGGGCGCTGCGGACCAATCCGCAGGCATACCGCCGCGCCTTCTGCGCCCCCGCGGTCTGATCCCGCGCTGCGGGCTCGGTCAAATCTGCTGACCCCAGGCCAGGCGTAATTGTAACGCGCCACGCGGTGTCCGGGCCAAGTTCCCTGGAAACGTCGTAGGCACCCGATAGCGTTCGTTGGAAGGCAGCACGGGAGGTCTACAATCGTGTCCACGGTGGATCTGGCGGCGGTGCCGCTGTTCGGCCATCACTTCGACGCGGCAGCGCTGACGGCTGCTCTGTATCCACGCATCCGGTACATGGGCAGCAAGTACAAGCTGCTGCCCCATCTCGCTGAAGTCTTTGCGGAGCTAGGTGGCCAGACCGCACTAGACGCCTTCTCTGGCTCGGGGGTGGTGTCCTACCTGCTGAAACGACAGGGATTCTCGGTCACGGCGAACGACATGCTCGGATTCCCAGGCGTGCTAGCGAGCGCGGCGGTGGTTAACAATTCGACCCGGCTCACGGCAGCCGATGTCGCGCGCATAACCGGCCCGGCGGCTGACGACCGTGATTTCATCCGCAAGACCTTCACCGGTGTCTTTTTCGACCCGGGCGACCTCGCGTTCCTCGACTCGGCGTGGTCGCACATCTGCGTGATGCGCGGGCACGAGCGAGCGCTCGCGATCAGCGCTCTCGTATTGTCGGCGGCCCGGAAGCAGCCTCGCGGCGTCTTCACGATTTCCGGCGACCTCAGCAGCTATGACGACGGCAGGCGCGATCTGCAAATTTCCATGCGGGACCACTTCGTCGAGCATGTGGACGACTATAACCGCGCGGTGTTCTCAGGTCCGGCGGCACGGGTAACCCGGCAAGAGGCGTCGCAGGTGGAGGCACGGCCATACGACCTTGTGTACCTCGATCCCCCGTACGCCCCACCGAGCGACGACAACTGCTACATCAAGAGATTCCACTTCCTCGAAGGGCTGTCGCGGTACTGGCAGGGCGACACGCTGATGATGGGCACGCTCACGAAGAAGCTGCCGAAACTGGTCACGGGTTTCAGCAATAAGCGAACGATCGTCGAAGCATTTCGCGACACCTTCAAGCGGTTCGCCGACGCGGGGGCGATCGTCTTGTCCTACGGTTCGAATGCTCTGCCTGACAAGGAGACGATCACGACCTTGCTCCTGGAGGTGAAACGGGACGTCGAAGTGCGCGCTATCCCGCACACTTATCATTACGGCACTCACCAGGCGGCCGCACGCCGGTCGGTCGACGAGTACATCTTCATCGCGCGGTAGCCGTGGCGATCCCCA
>JASHPP010000523.1 GCA_030038035.1 Trebonia sp. | reverse complement strand
CCAGTAGACGCCGGTGCCGATGCCCAGGTGGCGGGCGTAGTTGGCGTTGGCCTGGCTGCTATTGACCGCGGACCAGACGACGATCTTGTGGCACCCGGCGAGGTTCGCCCAGTTGCCGGTCATCCCGATGTATCCGCCGTAGTCGCCGCCGATGACCGGTACCTGGTAGGGCGCGGACCCGGAGATCGCGACCGTGGAGCTGTCAGTCCCGTACCAGAAGCCGGCCGGGGAGTCACCGGCCACGGCGGCGGCGCGCGCCGACGTCCCGGTTGCCGCCAGCGCCTGGCCGGCCAGCGGCGATGCCGCCCCGATCACCCCGATCGCCCCCATCGCCGTCAGCACCGCGGCAGCCAGGATGACCCAGCCGATGCGGCGCGCCCTTCGTGTGCCTTGCGCGATCCATTTCACACAGCCATCGTGCCTCCTACCCGCCCCATCCGGATACAGTCCGAGGTCGGCGGCGCGGGGGACCTCGGTCTATTCGTCGTAGAACGCGAACATCCGGATTTCGATGCTGGCGCGCGGGGGCGCGCTGGCCGGGCAGGTCTGGTCTTCGAAGGCGCTGTGCGGCACCTGCTCGGCGCGGGCCGGATCGGAATCGAAGCCGCGGAACACGTACGCCTCATCCCGCCTCATGTCCGAGCAGTAGAACCAGCGGTGCTCCGCGCTGTGCAGGTAGGCGATGTTCTCCCAGGTCATCACCTCACCGCTGGAGATCTGCAGCGTGATCGAACACCGCTGCTTGTCCTGCGGCGCGACCGACCGGGTGTCGCACAGCGCCAGCGGCACGTCCTGGGGCGGCGCGGAGAACGCCCGCCAGACGTTGAAGATCGAGTACCGGTGCCGCAGCCGGGCTTCGGCCTCCTGCGCGGGCAGCGTCCGGCGCAGCATCAGCTCGGCGGCCGGGACGCTGTAGTCCGCGTGCACGAAGTCCCCGGTCATCGTCGCGCCGGCGGGCCGCTCGGCGGCCCGGCTGGACAGCCGCACCACGGGGGAGTTCAGCATCGCGGTCGCGCCGCATCCGGTCACGGCGCGCAGCAGTTCGCTGACCTCGGGGACGTAGGCCCGCGCGACCTCGGCACGGTCGTAGAAATTCCTGACCCGCGTCGGGGCGTCGACGACGGTGAAGCCCTCGCGGTCGAGGGAGAACTCATCCGCCCGGCCGCGCATGTCCTCGATCCGCACGGGCCTGCCGCGCAGCGGCAGGTTCGTGAAGTCCGGCCGCGCGTCGTCGGCGGGCCGAGCGGGCGGATCGTAGTAGGCAATGGTGGCGTGCAGCTGCCCGGACATGCGTGCCACTCCCTTCCATCGCGTCGCCTGTCTCCTGACAGGGTCCCCGATCACGCGCGCCACCGCAACGCGGCGATTGCCGCCAGGGCTGCCTTCGCGGCAGGCGCCCGGATGAACGTGACATTCAGCCGCCTATATCCGGCTCGATGCAACATTCATCCGCTGTGGACCGGGATATGGCCTCGACAGGAAACCGCTGAACTATATGGCCGGAGCCAGTATGCGAGGTTTCGCGTGATTTGTCGCAATCTGCACTTGAGACTTCCGAGGCCGGGGCCAAGAACGCGAAGACTTTATGTAGTACTAGCTGCTAAATCTCTTCACGATAAAAAAAGTCTTCGCGATAACTGGTACTAGCAGGGCGCGGCTGCGGCGCTAGCACCACTGTCTCCCGCGTTCCATCCCGCGCCTTCCGGTTCGCCGTCGCGGGCTGCCTATTCCGGAACGCCGACCCCGGGAATCACAGCCTCGGCGGCAAGCGGGTGCCCGATCGCCGCACCGCTTGCGGGGTCGAAGAAGTGCAGCCGCCGGGTGTCCACCGCGAGCTCGAGCGGCTGCCCCGGACGCACAGAAGACCGCGCGGACACCCGCGCCGTCCACAGCGACTTGCCCCCGGCGAGCGCCGCGACCGTCTCGCCCTCGTCCTCGTGGCCGGCCGCCGCGCTGGTGATCGACGCGTGCTCGATGGGCGGCGCGTCGATGGCGAAGATCACGTGGATCTCGCTGCCGAGCTCCTCGGTGACCCCGACCGTGACCGGCATGCGGGCCCACGAGGCGTCACCCAGGGACGCGTCCTCGAAGTCGGACGGCCGGATGCCGAGGATGACCTTGCGGCCGAGGTAGTCGGCCAGGCCCGGCCTGGCGTCGAGCACGGACGCGGGCACCGGCAGCCGGCAGCCGGCGAAGGTCGCCGCCGGGCCGTCGTCGCGGACGAGGCCGGCAAGCGCGAAGTTCATCGCAGGCGATCCGATGAAGCCGGCCACGAACAGGTTCACCGGCGAGTCGAACAGCGTCTGCGGGGTGTCGGCCTGCTGCAGCTTGCCGTCCCGCAGCACGCACACCCGGTTGCCGAGGGTCATCGCCTCGACCTGATCGTGCGTCACGTACACGGTCGTGGTCCCGAGCCGCTCATGGAGCTGGTTCAGCGCCGCCCGCATCGACACGCGCAGCTTGGCGTCGAGGTTCGACAGCGGCTCATCCATCAGGAACGCCTGCGGCTCGCGGACGATCGCGCGGCCCATCGCGACCCGCTGCCGCTGGCCGCCGGACAGCGCGGCCGGCTTGCGGGACAGGTATGGCTCGAGACCGAGCATCTTGGCCGCGTCGCCGACCCGCCGCTTGATCTCCGCCCGTGGCGTCTTGCGCAGCTTCAGGCCGAACGCCAGGTTCTCCTCCACGGTCATGTGCGGGTACAGCGCGTAGTTCTGGAAGACCATCGCAATGTCGCGGTCCTTGGGCGGCAGGTCATTGACGACCTTGCTGCCGATGGAGATGGTGCCCCTGGTGATCTCCTCGAGCCCGGCGATCGACCTCAGGGCGGTCGACTTCCCGCATCCGGAGGGCCCGACAAGCACCATGAACTCGCCTTCCTTCACCGCCAGGGTCAGGTCGTCGAGGGCCTTGACGTTGCCCTGGTAAACCTTGTCCACGTGGTCAAGGACAATCTGCGCCATGCGGGAACTCCCTTGTCAGCCGTGTCCCAGAGCTAACCACGCGCCGTCGCCGCCGGTGCGGCCGCGGACGGGATGGTTCTCCCGGTTCCCGTGAATTCTGATGTTTGCCGGGCGCGCTGGCAAGGGGCCGTGCCATGCCCTAGCCGGACACGTCCAGGGGGTTGTCCAGATCCCACATTGATTCGAGCCGGTCGGGGTCGGGGTCGTGGTCGGTGTCGTCGTAGCCGTCCTGGGTGGGGTCGAGCAGGCCGGGCGCGGCTTGCGGGCTGGTCTCGGTGATCCGGCACGCAGGGTAGCGCTGACCACTTTCGAGTTGCGCGAGTACCGACGCCAACTGGAGAGCGCGATTGCGTTCTTCGACGCTAAGGACCCCATCGCTTCGATGGTGAGCCGACGATCATGGCGAGGGCTTTGGGATTTGGGTCCTGTTTAGGCACTAAGAGGTTGCTGCAAGGCCTCGCTCATGCACCACGCGCCAGGCGCTCTCAACGTGCGGTTGGGTGAAGAGGGAGGACTTGCGCTGACTCCATCGGCGAACCTCTTCGTGGGCGACACCGCTATTCGCCATTGCTGTGGCGTCGTGAGTCATGACCCAGTGAACTGTCGCAAGGAGCTCCAATCCGTAAGTGCTCTCGAAACCCTCGATTTCACTTAGTACCGAATGGATCCGCGCGGCGGTCGCCGGATGGCTGGCGATATACCTATCCAGTCCCTCGTAGATCTCGGGCTTCACCCGGATTGGCTCGGCCTTGGTGATGGGCAATGAGCCGTCCCCGAAACCGACGATGAAATGCCCTTCCATGGCGCGCAGCGATTTCCGCAGCTCGTCCGCGTACGGACCATACACAGCCGCGCTGAAGACCAGCCGAAGCGCTTCCCCGTTAACCTGGAGGAAGTAAGCGAGCTTCTGTACCTCAACGAGCGTAGGGGGTTCAAAAGAAACTCGCTCATACTCCCGCATAAGCGCCAGCAACGCGGCGCGAGCCGGCGTCAGCTTCGGCGCCGGTTCACGGCTTGGCTGCTCGGCAGCGCTCGGAGCACCTTTCGGAGCGAAGATGCGTACGTCGACAGCGCCAGCAAGCGGCTCGAGAGAGCGCAGCATCCGCGGCTCGACCTCACTCCAGTCCAATCCGCCATTGCCGCATCCGAGGGGTGGGATAGCGATGGACGTGATGTCGAGTTCGCGAATCACCCGGGTCAAGTCGTAGAGGCCGGTCTCGATGTCGATGAGCTTGGATCGGGCACGCCAGTGCCGCTTCGTAGGGAAGTTGATGATGTACCGAGGACCAGTCAGCGATCCGGTCTCCCATACATACATGTGACCCAGCGTGACCTCACCCCGCTTGCAGGCCGCCTCATAGTCCTTGAACATCGCGGGCCACGCCCTCTTAAACTGCAGGGCAATCCCCTTGCCCATGATGCCCTCGGTGTTGACAGTGTTGACGAGCGCCTCGACGTCCTGCGTGAGGAGGTTCCCAGTACCTCGTGTGATCGGCATCGGCATCCCTCAGAAATACCACTCGGCACTGACAACGACAGGGGTCGACACACCAGCCGCACCCAGTACTCGCTCGACCTCAGCACGGGCACGCCCGGTCTTCGTCGCGATTCCTTCGATGACCTGCCACGGAACACGCGGATGGACGAGGCACTCCGCCTGGCGGCGTTCCTTGCGGTCAGGATCGTCCAGCGTGTTGTTCCAGTACGTCGCCGTCATGAGGGGCCAATCGATGAAGTCATCGTCATCTAGGTCCCCGTCGTGATCGGTCATCTCCGCGTAGCCCAGCTCCGCGTGGCGGTTGCTGGCAATCACCGTCAGCCCCGCCTTGCGCAGAGTCTGAGTGGAACTCACCAAGTAGATGATCTGTTCGGTGCATGCGGCCTCCTCGCTGACCAGGCCGCGCGTTATGGCGTAGAGCATCGGGCTTCGTGGCGCGAAGTAGAAGGGAACGTAGTCAGCTAGGGTGCCGCCGACTCCGCACGGCACCAGGCGGAGGGCGTGGCGCCGCTTGATATGGTCATACCCAATCTCAACCCCAGTGATCTGTCGTCGCCTGCACGCATTGTCGGCAGCAGTCCGTGCTCGATCACGCTTGGAAGTCGCTCGATCCGCGTCATATGGAGCACAGGGGTAGGCACCGGGCGGGTCACAGCCCTATGGTGCCTTACCAGCACCGGCATGGCTTGCCTTCGACGGATTCAGCCTGTACCTCCGGTATCTGGATCCCTTGCTTACCTCGTTTCACTTCGTTTCCTGATACCTTCCAGCGGCAAGCAACCCGCGCGGTTCCGTGACGTGCGCCGTCAGGCGTCCGCCACGGCGCGATGCGGCCAGGCCTATACTGCAGGCCGCTCTCCGCATGACGCCGGGAGCGGCCGATACCGTTAGCCGCTACGTCAGAGCGGGTAAGTCGCCTCGATCACGAACCGGCGCGCTGGCAAGAGGCACGCACCATGCCGACACGGCTACCCGGGCAGGTCGCGCACCGACACCGGCGTGACAAGCACCCGGCCGGAATCCACCACGCGGACCGGGCCGGTGAGCGTGAAGGACCCGGACAGCGGCAGGTCGTCGCAGGCCCCCCCGATGGCGACGCCGATCTCGCCGGGCTCGACGATCCGCTCGCCGCCCAGGCCGGTGAACGCGGTCCGGTCGGCGTGCAGCCGGAAGGCGACGCGCCCGGCCTGCCCGGGCTCGAGCGGCACCCGCGCGAACCCCGCCAGCCAGCGGACCGGCCGCACGACCTGGGCTTGCGGGTCGCTGAGGTAGAGCTGCACGACTTCCGTGCCGGCTCTGGTTCCGGTGTTACGGACTGTGCAGGATATTTCCACCGTGCCGTCGGTCGGTGCCTCGTCCGGGGACAGCAGGAGGTCGGAGTAGCCGAACGTCGTGTACGACAGCCCGTGCCCGAAAGCGAACAGCGGCGTCGGGTCGACCGAACTGCCCTCGTGCCGCCCGGCGTTCCGCGACCGCAGGTACGTCGAAGGCTGCGCCCCCGCCGACCCGGGCAGCTCCACGGGGAGCCTGCCGCTTGGCACCACGCGCCCGGTCAGCACGTCCGCGATCGCGTGCCCGCCCTCCTCACCGGGGAAGAACGCCTGCACGACGGCCGCGAGCCGGCCTGCCACGCCACCGATCGCGTATGGCCGGCCGGTGACGAGCACCGCGACGACGGGCTTGCCGGTGTCGGCGAGCGCGTGCAGCAGGTCTTCCTGCACCCCGGGCAGCCTGAGCTCGGTCACGTCGCAGCCCTCGCCGGAGGTCCCGCGCCCGAACAGCCCCGCCTGGTCTCCCACGACCGCGACAACAACTTCTACAGAACGGGCCGCCGCGACTGCCCCGGCGAACCCGCACCTGTCGGTGCCGCGCACCTCGCAGCCGGGCGCGTACACCACGTCGGGCAGCTGTTCGCGCAGCGCGGCCAGCAGGGTGGTGACCCGCACGCCGGCGCCATCGGTGCTGGTGGCCATGTGCCGCGGCATGCTGTAGCAGCCGAAGAACGCCAGCGGGTCGTCGGCAAGCGGGCCGACGACCGCGACCTTCGCGGCTTTCCCCTGGCGGCGCGGGTCAGCCGGCCCGGCAAGCGGCAGCACGCCGCCGGGGTTGGCGAGCAGCACCACGGACTCCTCGGCGAGGCGGCGGGCGATGCCGCGGTGCGCGGGCGGATCCAGGTCGGGCACCGCGGCGCCGTCTTCCGCGGGGTCTAGGGCGGGGACGGCGGACCAGCCCGGGTCGAGCATGCCGAGCTCGAACTTCTGCCGCAGCACGCGGGCCACGGCCTGGTCCACGGTCTCTACCGTGACGTCTCCGGCGGTCGCCGCCGACCGCAGCGGCGTGCCGTAGCAGCGCACGCTTGGCAGTTCGACGTCCACGCCCGCCGTCAGGGCAAGCGCGGCGGCGCCCGCGGGCGACGCGGCGACCGCGTGCTGCAGCTCGAGGAAGGAGACGGCGTAATAGTCGGAGACGACCAGGCCGTCGAAGCCGAGCGTGTCGCGCAGCAGCGCCCCGAGCAGTTCGGCGTCGGCGGTGGCGGGCACGCCGTCGGTCGCGACATAGGTCGGCATCACGGACCGGGCGCCGCCGATCCTGATGGCCATCTCGAACGGCGGCACGAGGACGTCGGCGAACTCACGCCTGCCCATGGACACGGGCGCCATGTTGCGGCCGGCCCGGGAGGCCGAGTATCCGGCGAAGTGCTTCAGCGTCGCATGCACGCCCGCGGACTGCAGCCCCTGCACGTAGCCGGTCCCGATGGTCGCGACCAGGTACGGGTCCTCGCCGATGGTCTCCTCCGTGCGGCCCCAGCGGGGGTCGCGGGTCACGTCGAGGACGGGCGCCAGGCCCTGGTGGATGCCCATGGCGCGCATGGTCAGGCCGAAGGCCCGTGCCATCTCGCGGACCAGGGCCGGGTCGAAGGTCGCGCCCCAGGCGAGCGGGGTAGGGAAGATCGTCGCGGTCCACGCGGCGAAGCCGGTCAGGCACTCCTCGTGCGCGACCGCCGGGATGCCGAACCGGCTGGCGGCCACCACCCGCGCCTGCAGGGCGGCCAGCGCGCGCATCCCCACGGCGGGGTCCACGGGCCGGGTGCCGAACACCCGCGTCAGCTGCCCCATGCCGAGGGAGATCAGCTCCTCCAGCGGTGCCAGCTCGTGGCTGAACTGGTCCTGGAACGGGGCGACGCCGTCCCCGTCGCCGGAGGCGCCCATCCAGACGCTGCCGAGCTGCGCGATCTTCTCCGCCAGCGTCATCCTGGCGAGCAGGTCGGCGACGCGCTCGTCCACCGGGCAGCCGGGATCGCGCCACGCTTCCGCGTCGCGGTCGCGCTCCGCCACCCCCGTAGCGCCCCCCTCGGCCACCCCCGTCCCGCTCCCTTCCGGCATCTCGGATAGTTCGGTTTTGTCCAGCGGTTGTGTCACTGCGAGCGCTCCCGGAGAGCGGCAGTCGACTCGCGCATGATGAGTTCGGTGGACAGCTCGACCCGGGTCGAGCGCAGCGGCCGGTCTTCGATCAGCTCGCCGAGCATCTGCGCGGCGGCGCTGCCCATCTCGGCGAGCGGCTGCCGGACGGTGGTCAGCGGCGGGGATGCCCAGCGGGCAACCGGCAGCTCGTCGAAGCCGACCACGCTGAGGTCCTCGGGTATCCGCAGGCCGTGCTGGCGAGCCGCCTCGTAGACCCCGAACGCCTGCTGGTCGCTGCCCGCGAAGATGGCCGTCGGCGGCTGCGCGAGTTCGAGCAGCTCGACGGCGCGCGCGAAACCGCCTTCGTGCTGGAAGTCGCCGTACCGCACCAGCCCGGGGTCGAACCGCACGCCTGCCCGCTCGAGCGCGGACCGGTAGCCGTCAAGCCGCGCCAGGCTGCACAGGTAGTCGATCGGCCCGGTGATGGCGGCGATCCGGCGGTGCCCGAGGCCGAGCAGGTGCTCGGTCGCGGCCAGGCCGCCCGCCCAGTTGGTCGCGCCGACACTCGGAATCTCCGGCGGCGGGGTGTTCGCCGGGTCGATGACCACGAGCGGGATGCCCGCGCTGCGGAGCTGGCCGAGCTGGGTGTCGGTCAGCTTGGTCGTCACCAGGATCACGCCGTCGGTGTCGTGGCTGGCCAGCGCGCTCGTCCAGCTCGCGGGACGGGCGTCGCCGTGCCGCACCGAGGAGACCGCGACCGCCGTCTCGTGCAGCGCACCCCATTCCTCCACGCCGCGCAGTATCTCCACCGCCCACGGGCTGTCCAGCCCGTTGAACACGAGGTCGACAAGTCCTGAGCGGCGGCGCCTGCGCAGGCCGCTTCGCGCGTACTGGTGCAGGTCGAGCAGCTCCTCCACCCGTGCCCTCGTGGACGGGGCGACGTCCGGGCGGCCGTTGACCACCTTCGACACCGTGGGCAGCGAGACACCGGCCTCGGCGGCGATCGCGGCGAGCGTGGTCCTGCGCTCTAGCAGCCGCTGAGGGTCGCGCCGCCGCGCCGTTGCGCCCTGCTGCTGCCGCGCGGTTCCCTCTTCCTGTTGCCGCACAGCGCCACCTTTCGACTGTTCAAACCGAAACTTTCTGCCAGCACATGCTCCCCCTGGGACGCCATGTCCATGCTGCATCGTACGCGAATCGCTTGGTCATGGGAATCTCTCCAAGCTGACCAAGAGCTCCGAGACCAGCCCGGAAAAAAAGAAGGTAACACAGTGGGAACGAGGGGTTGACCACGGCAGCGCGGCGATTTTACGATGACGGCACGTCGAAAGTGTTGCTAAAAACTTTCGAAACGCCCGGTCGGCAGCAGCGCCTGCAATGCCGTCCGTCTGCCTCGGGCCGACCCCTCAGGAGATGACCATCCATGCGTAGCAGCCGGGTACTCGCCGCCATCGCAGTCGCGGTGGCCACGGCAACTGCGGTCGCCGCGTGTAGCAGCGGCAGCTCAAGTTCAAGCTCAAGCGTTTCCACTACCACCACCCCCACCAGCTCAACCGCGCCCGCCAGCTCCGTCGCGACGGACACCATGTGGCTGGTGACCACAGGCCCGAGCCCCGCCAACACCGCGATACAAGACCTGGTCACGTCCTTCGAGAACAGCCACCCTGGCGACAAGATCACCATCGACTTCGTCGAGAACCAGTCGTACAAGACGAAGATCCAGCTCGCGATGGGTGCCCACAACGAGCCGACAATCTTCTGGTCCTGGGGCGGCGGCACGCTGCAGGAGTACATCAAGGCCGGCGACGTCGATTCGCTCGGCACCACGAGCACCGCTTCCTGGCTGTCGGACTTCCTGCCGTCCTCGCTCGGGGCGGTCACCTACCAGGGCCAGGTCTACGGCGTCCCGGTCGAGGGTACCCAGCCGGTCTACTTCTTCTACAACAAGCAGATCTTCGACAAGTACCACCTCACGTTCCCGACGACATGGAGCGGGCTGCTGTCCACGGTGGCCACGCTGAAGTCCGACGGCGTCATCCCGATCTCGCTCGCCGAGGGTGACCAGTGGCCGGGCCTGATGTTCCTTGAGTACCTCACCGACCGGATCGGCGGGCCGACCGTCGCCGACGCGCTCCAGTCCAACGCGGCCAACGGCTGGTCGAACCCCGCGGTCACGCAGGCGCTGACCGACATCCAGGATCTGGTCAAGGCCGGAGCGTTCCAGACCGGCTACGCCTCGACGCACTACAGCGGCGGCGCCTCCGACGCGCTTGTCTACAGCGGCAAGGCGGCCATGCAGCTGATGGGTGACTGGGACATCTCCAGCATCCTCGGCTCGGACCCGTCCTTCGTGAAGGACGGTTACGACGGCATGGCCTCGTTCCCGACCGTGGCAGGCGGGACGGGCAACCCGGCCGACCTGGCAGGCAACACGGCCAGCTACGTCGCGATCTCGGCCAACGCGACCGCGGCGCAGAAGACCGTCGCCGAGGAGTTCTTCGCCGACTACCTGACCTCGCAGGCCTACGCCAAGGCCGAAATCGCGGCGGGCGAGGTGCCGGTCGTGACGGGCGCGTCCTCGCTGTTCGCCGGCCAGTCGCTCGCCTCCTACGACACGACCATCTACGATTCCGTTCAGTCGGCGCCGAGCTTCCAGTACTCCTGGGACCAGGCGATGACCCCGGCGGTGGCGACCGTGATGCTCACCAACCTTGAGGACATCTTCACGCTCACCGAGAGCCCGGCCAAGTTCGAGTCCACTCTGAACGCGGAGGCTAAGTCGACCTCGTGACCACGCAAGCCGCCGCGGGAGGCTCCGCCGGCGCCACCCCTGCGCCCGCTCCGCACTCCCTTCCGCGGAGCGGGCGCAGGCTTCGCCAGCGGAAGGGCAGCTGGGTGGCCGACCTGGTCGGGGTCGGCCCGCCCATGGTGCTGTTCTGCCTCTTCATCGTCATCCCGATGATCCTCGCCGTCGCGATGAGCTTCGTCACCTGGAACGGCCTCGGCACCCCGGCATGGGCCGGCTGGTCGAACTGGGCGCAGTTCTTCCACGATCCGGTGGCGCGCACATCCGTGGAAGTGACCCTCAAGGTCGTGGTGCTGAGCTACGCGATCCAGACGCCGATCTCGATGGCGCTCGGCCTGTTCACAGCGGGCAGGCAGCGCTACAGGACGGTGTACGCCACGATCTTCGTGCTCCCGCTGCTGCTGTCCACCGCGGGCATCGCGCTGATGTGGGAGTCGTTCCTCGACCCGACCTTCGGCGCGCTCACCTCGCTGTCGAACTCATGGCACCTGTCGTTCCTCACCCAGAACTGGCTGGGCAGCCCGAGCCTGACGCTGTACGTGATAATCGCGATCATCGCGTGGCAGTTCATCCCGTTCCACACGCTGCTGTACGCGGTCGGCCGCCGGCAGATCCCCGCGGTCCTTTACGAGGCCGC
>JASHPP010000522.1 GCA_030038035.1 Trebonia sp. | reverse complement strand
TTCCAGTGGTAGCTCCCGGCGCCCACTGGGGCGTACCGCGCGAGTGCGGTCTCGACGCCCCAGCCTTCGGCCAGGGCGTCCGTAACGTGGTGGTCTGCGACTCCGCCCGGCTTGTCCCGCACAGCCTCACGTTAGCTGTCGACCACCCCGCGCGCAGTGCCGCGCACTGCACTAGGATTCCCAAGCCAGCCTAGATTTGGCGTGTCAGGTATTAAGCGGGAGGCATGGTACGGATGGACGACGAAGGCCTGCTGGACGAGCTGCAGGAAGACATTGGCGCTGACTACAGCCCGCAGCTTCGGTTGGCGGCCGGGATGCTCAGCGGGGACGCGCAGGCGGCGGTGCCCTACCTGTTGTTCTCGATCGCCAAGAGCCTGGAGGACATCTCGTTCCTGCTTGCCAACGACAGCATCAGCGTGGTCATGGAGACAGAAGAGGACGAGGAGTAGCCGCCGTCCTCGCCCCCCGCCCCTCGCCCCCGTCCTCGCCGGGGTGCGCTCCTCCCGGGCATCACCGGCAGCGTAAATGGCTTGCGCGGCCCCGCCGCCACGGCGGCGACCACGACGGCCGCGCAGGCGGCCAGGGCGATCTGCGGGATCGCGTCGGCCGCCGGCGAAAGCAGCGCCAGCACGGCGATCCCGGCGAGCCGGGTCCACGGGATGACCCGCCAGACGGCGAACTTGAACGCGGCGTGCCCGGCGAGGAACAGCGCCGGGCCGCCGAGGATCATCCAGGCCGCCGGCGCGCTCGCGGCGGACGACGGGAGCAGGAGAAGCGTCTGGTCGCCGGCCGCGGTGACGATGATGCCCGCCACCATCACGGGGTGGATCAGGTGGTAAGCGGACCTGCCCAGCCGGCCGGGGTCGGCGGAGACGGCGATGACCCGCGCGCTGGCCCCCGCCGACCGGTCGAAGTACAGCCACCACAGCGCGACCGAGCCAGCGAACGCCACCACGAACGCGGCGACCATGGTCGCGGTCACGTGCGCCGCCTCCGACAGCGCGGCGCCGATGATGACGATCGACTCGCCGAGCGCGATCAGGATGAACGCCTGGCAGCGCTCGGCGAAGTGACCGCCCTCGATCGTCCAGTCCGCGGTGCGGGACCGGCCGAGGCCCGGCGTCGCGAACCCGGCGAGCCCGCCCCCGACGTCGGTGGCGACCGCCAGCACCCACAGCACGTCCCTGGCCGGGCCCCCCGCCAGGCCGCCGGCGACGGCGAAGGCCCCGCTGACGGCGCACCAGGCGAGAATCCGCTCGTAGTTCCGCTGCAGCGGCCCGCGCAGCGCCGCCACCATGAAGCCGCTGCGCCCGACCTGCTGGACGGCGTAGGCGGTGCCCACCACCCAGCCCCAGCCCGCGAACGCGTGCGGCAGCGCCGCGGACATCGCCAGGCTGATCAGCATGAGCACGACGAGCAGCAGCCGGACCTCGATGCGTTCTGGGTCCATCCAGTTCGTGACCCACGTGGTGTAGGCCCAGACCAGCCACACGATCGCGAGCAGCAGCGCCGCCTGCAGCGCGCCGACCGCGGTCGCGTGGCCCAGCAGGAAGTGCGAAAGCTGCGTGACCGCGAAGACGTACACCAGGTCGAAGAACAGCTCGATGTTCGTGACCCGCTGGTCGCCTGACCGGTCGCGCAGCAGCCGCGCGGCCCGCGTGCTCACCAGGCGTAGTGCTCCGGGGCGGGCTGGTAGCCGGGGAAGATCTCGTCGAGCTGGCCGAGGACCTCGGCATCCAGCGTGACGGCGAGCGCGCGCTGCGCGCCGTCGAACTGGGCGAGCGTGCGCGGCCCGATGATCGGCGCGGTCACCGCGGGCTGGTGCAGCAGCCAGGCCAGGGCCACGGTCGCGGGTTCCTCGCCGATCTTGTCGCACAGGTCCTCGTACGCCTCGATCCGCTCCCTGTACCGGTCGACGAGCGCCTTCGCCCGCCCGGCGAGCCGGCGGCGCCCCTCGCGTTCGGCTTTCAGCACGCCGCCGAGCAGCCCGCCTTCGAGCGGCGACCACGGGATGACGCCCACCCCGTACGCGATCGCGGCGGGCAGCACCTCCAGTTCGACGTCGCGGGTCATCAGGTTGTACAGCGACTGCTCGCTGACCAGCCCGGTCAGGCCGCGGGAGCGCGCGGTCTCGCAGGCCCGCGCGATGTGCCAGCCCGCGAAGTTGGACGAGCCCGCGTACACGATCTTGCCCGCCTCGATGAGCACCTCCATCGCCTGCCAGATCTCGTCCCACGGGGTGGCGCGGTCGATGTGGTGCATCTGGTACAGGTCGATGTAGTCGGTCCGCAGCCGGCGCAGCGAGGCTTCGCACGCGCGGCGGATGTTCAGCGCGGACAGCTTGCCCTCGTTCGGCCACGTCCCCATGTCGCCGTAGAGCTTTGTCGCCAGGACCGTCCGCTCGCGCCTGCCGCCGCCCTTCGCGAACCAGTCGCCGAGGATCTCCTCGGTCCACCCGGCGTGCGACTGCGCGTTGTTCGCGACCTGGCCTGGCGGGCTCTGCCCGCGGCCGTAGGTGTTGGCGGTGTCGAGGAAGTTGAGGCCGAGCTCGTGCGCGTGGTCCATGATCGCGTGCGCCTCGCCGGGCGGCGTCAGCGACCCGAAGTTCATCGTGCCGAGGCAGAGCCTGCTCACCGACAGGCCGCTGCGGCCAAGATGCGTATAGTCCATGCGGCTAGCTTTTCACGAGCGGGCGCCTAGTCGCCGAGGCCGAGATCCATGAGCTGAAACGTGCGGGGGTTGACCGTGACCGCAAGGTAGTACCCGGTCGGCGCGCGAGCGCCCGGCGGCCCCGGGGCGTCGTTCAGGGGTGAAGTCGCCCCTTGGCGCCGCCGGTCTTTTAGCTGGCGGTCTCGGGCGTGTCACGGATGGCGGCAATGCGGATGATTTATCCCGATTATACCGGTTGGTCTCGGTCAACGTCCGGGTCTCGCCGGGCTCGCCCGCCGCGCGCATTGGCGCTGGGGCTCCCTGCGCCAAGCCTATTGGCGGTGGGGCCTCCCGCGCCAATAGCCGCCGGGACCTTACCAGCCTGGCAGGGCGGCGGCCGGCTGGCATCCGGCGGCGGGGACGCGGGAAAGCCGCAGATCAAACCCGTAAGGCGGCTGTCGTGGTAAGGCGATCACGCTATGGTGGTCACATGCGTATGC
>JASHPP010000521.1 GCA_030038035.1 Trebonia sp. | reverse complement strand
CGCTTCGGTCAGGTCCGGCCGCGCGCCGCGCTCGGTCGCTTCCCGGTGCAGGACCCGCGCACCTTTCGCCCCTTCACTCACACCGAACTCCACGGGGACCTTCTCGGCCCGCCCGGGGGAGCGTTCGGCGGTGATCGCGTTCGGGCGGATGGCGATGATCGGGGTGCCCCTGGTCACGGTGGCGTGCACGGTGATCGCGCCGCCGAAGTTCGCCTGGACGGCGACCGGGGTCCCGTCCGGGCCGGCGGTGACGTCGACGGCGTCGGTGAGCACCCCGGAGCCGGTCTTGACCGCGAGCCGCCCGGCGATCTCCTTGCCCTCGGCGGTGCCCGCGACAAGCACCGCCGCGGGCGCCCGGTCCGCGACCAGCTGAGCGAGCAGCTCCGCCTTCGGGGCCACCGGGTACTCGCCGAACTCGGCGGAATCGGCCACGTACACCCGGGCAGCGCCGTACTCGGCCAGCCGCGCCCGCGCCTCCTCCGCCCCCGGGCCCGCCCACACCACGGCGGGCTCGCCGAGCCGGGCCGCCGCGGTCAGCAGCTCGGCCGTCACCTTCTTGACCTCCCCGCCGGAATATTCTGCGAGAACCAGCACCTCAGCCATGTGTCCCCCTCCCCTTCAGATGAACTTCCGCCCGGCCAGGAACGCGGCCACCTTGACGCCGCCGTCCCCGTCGTCCCTGACCACGACGCCGGCCGCCCGCGGCGGGCGGGCGGCGAAGTCCGCGACCGCGGTCGCCGAGCCGCCCAGGCCCACTTCTGCCGGGTCGATGCCCGCCCCGGCCAGGGTCAGCGCCCGCACCGGCTTCTTCTTCGCCGCCATGATCCCCTTGAACGAGGGGTAGCGCGGCTCGTTGATCTTCTCCACCACGCTCACCACCGCCGGCAGCTGCCCCGCCACGATGTCATACCCCTCATCCGACACCCGGCGGATGCTCACCGCGGTCCCGTCGATGTCCACCTTCGACGCCAGCGTCAGCTGCGCCACCCCCAGCCGCTCGGCCAGCATCGCCGGCAGCACCCCGGTCCGCGCGTCGGTCGACTCCGACCCGCAGATCACCAGGTCGAACCCGATCACCGTCAGCACCCGCGCCATCGCATACGACGTGGCCAGCGCGTCCGACCCGGCCAGCGCCTCATCGGCCAGGTGCACCGCCCTGTCCGCCCCCATCGACAGCGCCTTGCGGACCGACTCCGCCGCCTTGCCCGGGCCCATCGACAACACCGTCACCTCGCCCCCGTGCGCCTCGGCGATCCGCAGCCCCTCCTCGATCGCGTACTCATCCAGCTCATTGATCAGCCCGTCAGCCGCAGCCCGGTCCAGCGTCCCATCCGGCCGCAGCATCCGCTCCACCGCGGTATCCGGCACCTGCTTAACGCAGACGACGATGTTCATGGACAACGACGGCCTCCTCCTCGCTCGCCGTCGGCAAGGCTGCCGCCCGGCCCGACCTGCAGCGCTCCAGACTGGTTCAGTACCGAGTACTCCGGTGCGCCTGTCATTGGTTTCGTGCCATCCCGCACGCTGCCCTCGCCGATGTTACTTTCCAGTAGCATACCGCCGCCAGCGGGCTGCCTGCTTCCCTGCGCAGCGTACCCCGGGTGCCACGCGCCCGAGCGCGCCATCGTCGCGCACCACATTCCCGCGCAAGGGCAAAAAGATCCGGGGAAGTTACATTAGAGAACCAATTTTAAGCCTTTGTTAAAATATACTTAAGAAATTACTAAGAAGGGACTTCTGGCGGGCACGGCCGTGTGCAATCGCGAGTGCATTCGTGGCCTATTGACTTGACGTGAGGCGGCGGGAGTGGCCACCCCCGGACGTTGTCGTTCACTTCACGCCGAAGTCCTCGGTAAACGGGAAGGCTGGCCTCTTCTAATGGCGCGGTGAGCAGTTCCGCCGCAGCACGCTCCGGCACGAAGCCCCGGCGAGATCATCCGGCGCACGCTTGCGCGCCGGCGTCGCGCCTGTGACACCAGGGAAAAGATGTGCTCAGCGGGCATACATATTCAGCATCGTCATTGAATGGGCATCCCGCTATCCCCCTCAGCCAGCGTTGAAATCTGAGCCTCTATGCAATATTGCGGGAATTCTAATGCCATTTTGTATGTCTACTGATTGCCCACAGGAGTTGTTAGGATGTCGCCACAGTTTTCTCCTTCCTCGCCGCGTCTTTCTCTCGGGGGACAGGCACGGGGGCACCTATCGCGAGGATGCCAGTTCTGTCGGCCAGTTACAGGGGCAACTACTCGGTTTCCGGGAGTTGGCAGCTTATGAACCCATTGGCAGGGAGCGGGATCCCCGCCGCCATGTCACACCTTGCTGTCGCGATGCCGAACGTCACGAGCCTTGCATGGTGGCGGGAGGCGCACCACTGGGTGCCCATCGGCCTCGTAGGCGCCGTTTCCTGGACGGTGTGGCTGCTCCGGTTCACGCTATCGAGGCTCTACCGGCCGGTTCAGCCGGGCTACACCGCGACGACGTCAGTCGTGGTGCCCGCGTACCGCGAGGACCCGGCCATCCTCGCGCGCTGCCTCGACTCCTGGCTGGCGGAGAATCCGACCGAGCTGATCGTCGTGCCCGACCTTCCCGACACCGAGGTGATAGCCCTGCTCCGGGCGCGGGCCGCCACGGAGCCGCGACTGGTCGTGCTGCCGTTCGCGCACACTGGCAAGCGGTCCGCGCTTGGCGCCGGGATCCGCCAGGCGCGGTGCGACATCCTGGTCCTGTCTGACTCCGACACGAACTGGGAGCCGGGACTGCTCAGCGCGCTCCTGGCACCTTTCAAGGACCCCACGGTGGGCGGCGTCGGCACCCGGCAGAACGCCTACCTGCCCAAGACCAGCGTCTGGCGCCGCGTCGCCGACTGGATGATCGACGTGCGCTACCTGGACTACGTACGCGCGCAGTCCCGGGCGGGCGCGGTAGCCTGCCTTTCCGGCCGCACCGTCGCGTACCGCCGCCAGCCGGTGCTGCGAGTGCTCGAGAACCTCGAAGACGAGTTTTTCCTCGGGCGGCGCTGCGTTTCGGGCGACGACGGGCGCCTCACATGGCTGATCCTCGCGTCCGGCTACAAGACCGTCTACCAGTCGACCGCCCGTGCCATCTCCATGTTCCCCGACACTGGCCGGGGGTTCTTCAAGCAGCGGCTGCGCTGGAGCAGGAACTCCTACCGGACATACCTGACCGCGATGTGGAAGGGCTGGCTATGGCGGCAGCCCTTCATCTGCCAGCTCAGCGTCCTGCAAGTCATGCTGACCCCGGTGACGATGGGATTCGCGATGACCTATCTGGTCGCCTGGACGCTGCACCCGCAGAAGCTGATCGCGGTAGCCGCGGTCGGATGGCTGCTCCTCGGCCGCGGCATCCGCGGGATCTCCCATCTGCGCGAGAAACCTGCCGACATATTCATACTGCCGGTTGTCGCCGTGCTGACCATCCTCATCGCTCTTCCCGTCAAGGCCTACGCCCTGCTGACGATGAACACGCACGGCTGGCTCACCCGCAACACCGACCAGCTCGGCGGCGAGGGCCAGACTGCCGCATCGCTGAATTAGCCAAACGGGGGGAACGGGTGACCGAGAATCGTGACAGCAGCGGCCCGGCGGGGACGCGCATCCGGGCATTTGCCATCCTCCTGTCCGCGATCGCTATTTTCGCCGTGCTGAGCATGCTGCCCACGATCCTTCCGGCACTGCACCTGCAGCTGCACCCCGCTGCGCCAACGACGAGTTACGGGGTCACGCTGGTGGTGGCACCGCGCCAGCCGCGCCCGGTTCCTGTGCCCGCTATCGCCCGGCCGATCGACCCGGATCTGCCGCCGGCCACGCAGCCGACGGCCAACCCGGCCCGGGAGAGCGCCACGGTGAGCGCCGAGGACGCTCGCCTGCGGGTAATGCTGCACGCCGCGGCCGACGCGTTCTCGCCGGAGATCATCCCGGTCCTTGGATCGCTGCCCACCCTCGTGCTTTCCGGCAGCCTGACCCCCTACACGGCCGCAACGCTCGTCCAGTACGGCGCGCTTGTCATGCTGGCGCACCACGGGGCGCTGCTGCTCGACAACGTGTTCGTCGGTACGCACGCGACACTTGACCTCGACAGCCCGGACATACAGACGCTGTATCTCGACAGCGGCAGCGGCGGGTTCGCGACGATCGTCTCCTGGGGCGGCAACCTCTCGTTCGCGGGCACCGCCCGGTACCCGATGACGATCACCAGCTGGGACAGGTCCACCAACTCCCCTGGCGTGGACGCCGGCTACGGCCGCTCTTACATCCGCGATGTCGGCGGCGACATGACCCTCACCAGCGTCCGGGTCTCGTCCCTGGGCTTCTGGAGCGGCCGGACCGGTGGGGTGGCGTGGACTGGGATAAACGGCATGCCGAGCACCGGCGGCGCCACGTCATCGACGTTCATCAACAACACCTACGGCGCCTTCGTATCGCGGGGCAGCGGCGTGACGTTCCGTGACGACCTCTTCGAGTTCAACCAGCTCGACGGGCTGCACATCCACCGGTACTCGGTGGACACCGCCGTGATCTCGAGTTCGGCCGTGCGTAACGGCGGCGACGGCTTCGTGGTCAGCCAGGCCACGCAGGACACCCTGCTGGAAGACGACATATCCGAACACAACAGCGGCGACGGCTACTTCGTGAACGGCCGCCCGCTGGCTACCGGCGCCTCCGCGTCGGGCGGATCCGTCGCCCCCGGGGCGGACACCCAGGTCGAATACAGCGCGGCGACGGGTAACGCCAAGATGGGCATCCTGGTCGAAGGGGGCACGGGAACCGTACTCAAGGGCGACCAGGTCTGCTCCGACGGCACGGCCATCGCGGTCCGGCTCGGCTCGGCCGACGCCGTCGTGACCGGCAACACCGTCGGCTGCGATCCGCGGTCGGGTTTCTCGGTCGGCCCCGCCGCGCCGGGAATCGTGCTCGCCGGGAACGCGGTCGACGGCGCCCGGACGGGGTTCCTCATCCAGGACGCCGGGCGTGTCCAGCTCGACGAGAACCTCATCACGCGGGCGACCATCTTCGGGATCAGCGTAAGAGGGGCCACCTCGTCGGTGACGGGCGTGGGCAACACGATCGCGGGCACCGGCTTCCGGGCGGTCGACGTGCGCGCGGGCGCGCCGGCGCCGGCGCTCTACGGCAGCGACCTCAGCGACTGGGTATTCCACGCGAAGGTGACCTTCTGGACCTACCTCGAGTTCCACCCGCTCGCGGCGATGTGGCTCGGCATCCTGGTCCTCGTCCTGCTCGCCTGGGGTGTAACGCGCATGCGCCGAATGCCCTCGCACCCGTATCCGGCGAGCACCCGCTGGCGTGATGAGGTAACGCCAGCCACGACCACCTCGCCGAACACGACCGCGCTGAGCGCGGTGGAGGTCAGGACGCCCGTGCCTGAACCCGAGCCGGCCGATGCCGACGCTTGAGCCTGGATCCGGAATGAGCCATCGACCCGCCAGGCACGCCGCGACCATCACGATCGCGCTGGCCGCGCTCGCGCTAGCGGCCTGCAGCAGCGGGCTGCCCGCCGTCACTGTCACCGTCACCGCCACCCCGACCGGCACTGCGCAGGCGACTCCAGGGCCGACGGCACCCAGCGGACAGCCGGCACCGAGCGGACAGCCGGCTGTCCCGTCCGCCGTCTCCTGCGGCACGTCGGGCGTTCAGGTCACCACCGCCAGCGGCCTGCGCGCCGCCCTGTCGGCGGCGCGCCCCGGCGAGACGATCCTGCTGGCGCCGGGAACCTACAGCGGCAATTTCGCGGCGACAGTTTCCGGTACGCCGTCCGCGCCGATCACGCTGTGCGGGCCCCGCACCGCCATCCTCGACGGCGGGAGCATCAAGTCCGGCTACGACTTCTACCTCGACCACGTCGACTGGTGGCGGGTGGCCGGGTTCACCCTTGAAGGCGGCCAGAAGGGCGTCGTGACCGACGGCGCAGACTACGACCTGCTGTACGGCCTCTATGTGTTCGGCGTCGGCGACGAGGCGATCCACCTGCGGGACTTCAGCAGCCACGACACCGTAAGCCACAACATCATCCGGGACACCGGGCTGCTCGTGCGGTACTACGGCGAGGGCATTTACGTCGGCTCGGCGCACTCGAACTGGTGCCGGTACAGCGGCTGCCAGCCGGATGCGAGCGACTACGACCTCATCATCGGCAACAACATCGCGGATACGACCGCCGAGAACATCGACATCAAGGAAGGCACGACCGGCGGCACGATCACCGGGAACCACCTGGACGGCGTGGGAATGGTCGCGACCGCGGCTACCTCGTGGATCAACGTGAAGGGCAACGACTGGACCATCACCGGCAATACGGGGATCGACAGCATCGGCAACGGCTTCTCAGTGCACCAGGTCTATCCCGGCTGGGGGTACGGCAACGTGTTCCGCGACAACCAGATCGCCGTGAACGGCCCCGGCTACGGGATCTACGTCCAGAGCAGGCACCTGGGCACCGTCGTCTACTGCGACAACAACGTGACAGACGCGCAGCGAGGCTTTTCCAACATCGCCTGTTCGCCTGGCTGAGCCGGGACGTTCCCGGCACAGTCCGGCCCGACGGAACACTGAATGAGCACCAGAGGAAGGCACATGGCTAGCTCCGGATCACCCCGGGTCACGGTAATCGGAACCGGCTATCTCGGCCTCACGCACGCGGTCTGCATGGCCGACCTCGGCCATCAGGTTCTGGCGATCGACGTCGACGAGGCGAAGATCGCCAAGGCGGCCGACGGTGAGGCCCCCTTTTTCGAGCCCGGGCTCGAGCCGCTGCTGCGGAAGAACCTGGACCTGGAAAGGCTGCGTTTCACAACCTCGTGGGCCGAGGTCGGTGAATTCGGCCAGGTGCACTTCCTGTGCGTCGGCACCCCGCAGGCGCCCGGCGGCGACGCCGCCGACCTGCGGCACGTGCATGCGGCCCTCGACGCGCTCGCCCCGCACCTGAACTCCGCGTGCCTGATCGCGGGGAAGTCGACGGTCCCCGTCGGCACGGCGCGGCGGCTGGCGGAGCGGGTCCGCGCGGTGGCCCCCGCGGGGGAGCTGGTCGACCTGGCATGGAACCCTGAGTTCTTGCGCGAGGGCCACGCGGTCCAGGACAGCCTGGCACCGGACCGGCTCGTCTTCGGCGTCACCTCGGCCGCGGCCGACGAGCTGCTGCGCACGGTCTACGCGAGTCCGCTGGCCGCCGGCGTGCCCGGGCTGACGATGGACCTGGAGACCGCCGAGCTGGTCAAGGTCGCCGCCAACTCCTTCCTGGCGACGAAGATCTCCTTCATCAACGTCATGGCCGAAATGTGCGAGGCCGCCGGCGCCGACGTCCTTCGGCTCGCGGACGCCATCGGCCTAGACGAACGCATCGGCCGCAAGTTCCTGTCGCCCGGCCTCGGTTTCGGCGGCGGCTGCCTGCCGAAGGATATCCGCGCCTTCCGCGCCTCCGCCGCGGACAAGGGCGTCGCGTCCCTGGTCGACCTGCTCGCCACCGTGGACGCGATCAACCTTGCCCGCCGCGACCGGGTCACCGCGCTGGCCCGCCAGGCGGTCGGCGGCAGCCTGGACGGCAAGCGCGTCACCGTCCTCGGCATCGCATTCAAACCCAACAGCGACGACATCCGCGACTCCCCCAGCCTCGACATCTGCGGCCGCCTCGCCGCTGAGGGCGCGCTCGTCTCCGTCCACGACCCGGCGGCCATGGCCAACGCCGCCCGGCACCGGCCTCAGCTTCACTACGCCGACAGCGTCTCCGCGGCGGCCCGGGACACCGACCTCGTCCTCCACCTCACCGAATGGGCCGACTACCGGGCCATCGACCCCGCCGCCCTCGCCCGTATCGTCACGACCCCCACTCTCATCGACGCCCGCTGCACGCTCGACGCGACCCTGTGGCGCGACGCCGGCTGGACCGTGCGGATCCTGGGGCGGCCATGACCGGTCCGGGCCGCAGGCGCCGCACTGGCCGGATCCGCGGGTTGCGCCGGGGACTGGCGGGCCCGGCACGTCTCGCACGGCTGGCGGTCAGCCTGGCCCTCGCGGGCACCCTGGCCGCCGCCGTCGCGGGCTGCGGCGGAACCGCCGCGGCAACCGCCGGGCCGGTGCAGCCGCCCGTCGCGGCGGGCCAGCAGACCGCCGCTCCTGACCTGGCGGGAGTTCAGCTGCCCGACTTCGTGATGCCCTTGATCTCCATCAAGGGCGGAATCTCGCTGCCGGACCCGAAGCTAACCCCCGGTGCCGTGGTCACCACGGACACGAAGGCGGTGTGCTCGATGCGGACACACGGCGTCAGCAGGCCCATCCCGTCCTCGATACAGACCGCCGTGGACGACGAGTACGGCTACACGACGCCGGTCCAGCAGCACAGGTACATCCTCAACTACCTGGTTCCCTGGTACCTGGGCGGCGCGCTGGACCTGGCGAACGTCTGGCCCGCCGCCATCCGCGGCACCGGATTCTACGAGAAAATCCAGACCGACGTCGTGCTCAGGGAATTGGTGTGCCAGGGTGAGCTTCCGCTTACGGAGGCGCAGCACCTCGAGGAGACCGACTGGTACTCGGCGTGGCTGCGTTTCGTGGTGGTGGCAGGCCGGACCTGACAACCGGCCGCCCAGCGAACGAACCGGCCCGGCCGGCCTCACCCGGCTGAGGCGGCCCGCTCGGCTGCCTCGACGACGTTGGCCAGCAGCATCGCGCGGGTCATCGGGCCGACGCCGCCCGGCATCGGGGCGATCCACCCGGCGACTTCGGCCACGTCGGGAGCGACGTCGCCGACCAGGCCGGCCTCGGTGCGGGTGATGCCGACGTCGAGGACTGCCGCGCCTGGCCGCACCATGTCTTTCGTTAGCAGCCCCGGCCGGCCGGCCGCGACGACGACGATGTCCGCGGCGCGCGTGTGCGCGGCGAGGTCCTTGGTGCCGGTGTGGCACAGCGTGACCGTGGCGTTCTCCGACCGCCGGGTGAGCAGCAGCCCGAGCGCCCGGCCCACCGTGATGCCGCGGCCCACGATGGTGACCTCGGCGCCGGCGATCTCCACCCCGTACTGGCGCAGCAGCACGACGATGCCGTGCGGTGTGCACGGCAGCGGGCCGTCCTCGCCGAGCACGAGCCTGCCCAGGTTGACCGGGTGCAGGCCGTCCGCGTCCTTGTCGGGATCCATCAGGTGCAGCACGCGCTTGTCGTCCAGCCCGGCGGGCAGCGGAAGCTGGACGATGTAGCCGGTGCACGCGGGGTCGGCGTTCAGCTCCGCGACCGCCTCTTCCACCTGCGCCTGGGTCGCGTCGGCCGGCAGGTCACGGCGGATCGACGCGATCCCGACCTGGGCGCAGTCCCTGTGCTTGCCGCCCACGTAGGCGTGGCTGCCCGGGTCGTCCCCGACGAGGATCGTGCCGAGCCCGGGCGTGATGCCGCGGGCGGCCAGTGCCGCGACCCGCTCCTTCAGGTCCGCGCGCACCTGCGCGGCCGTGGCCTTCCCGTCCAGAATCGACGCTGTCATATGGGCTCCTAGTGGTAGAAGTGCCGGACTCCGGTGAAGTACAGCGTCACGCCCGCGGCCTCGGCGGCGGCCACCACGCTGGCATCCCGGACGGAGCCGCCCGGCTCGGCGACCGCGCGGACACCCGCCTCCGCGAGTATCTCGAAACCGTCAGAAAACGGGAAGAACGCGTCAGACGCGGCCACAGATCCGGCCGCCCTGTTTCCGGCTCTGGCCACAGCCAGCCGCGCCGCGTCCACCCGGTTCACCTGGCCCATGCCCACGCCCACCGACGCGCCGCCGGAGGCGAGCAGGATCGCGTTCGACTTCACCGCGCGGCACGCGCGCCAGGCGAACGCCAGGTCGGCGAGCGTCGGGCTGTCGGCGGGGGCGCCCGCCGCCAGCTCCCAGCCCGCCGGGTCGTCGCCGGGGGCGTCGACCAGGTCGGCCGACTGCAGGAGGACGCCGCCGCTCACCTGGCGCCACTCGGTGTGCGCGGAACGGGCCGGCGGGGCGCAGCGCAGCAGCCGGACGTTCTTCCATTTCCCCGTCAGGATCTGCAGCGCCCCGGCCGCGAAGTCCGGGGCGATCACGACCTCGGCGAACCCGTCGATGACCTGGCCGGCCATCCGCGCGGTCACGGTCCCGTTGGCCGCGATCACGCCGCCGTACGCCGACACCGGGTCGCACGCGTACGCCTTGGCGTACGCGTCGGCGAGGTCCGCCCCGATCGCGATGCCGCACGGGTTGGAGTGCTTGATGATCGCCACGCACGGCTCGCCGAAGTCGAAGGCCGCGCGGCGCGCGGCATCGGCGTCGACGTAGTTGTTGTACGACATGGCCTTGCCGTGCAGGACTTCAGCATTGGCGATGCCAGAGTCGGCCGGGATCGTTCGGGAGAAATAAAGGGCCGATCGCTGGTGCGGGTTCTCCCCGTAGCGGAGGACATCTTTTCTTTCCCACACCGCGGCGGTGACATCTGGCCAGCCGGTCTCCCGCGCGGTTTCGTCGGGGGCGTACGCGGACGCGAACCAGGACGCGACCGCGGCGTCGTAGGCCGCCGTGTGCGCGAACGCCGCGGCGGCGAGGCGACGGCGCTCGCCGGCGGTGAAGCCGCCCGCGCCGAGCGCGTGCCGCGCCTGCGCGTACTGGATCGGGCTCGTGACGACCGCGACGCTGGCGTGGTTCTTGGCGGCGGCGCGGACCATCGCCGGGCCGCCGATGTCGATCTGCTCGATGACCTCGGCGTCCTTCGCGCCCGAGGCCACCGTCTGCCCGAACGGGTACAGGTTCGAGACGAGCAGCTGGAATGGCTCTATCCCGAGGTCCTTGAGCTGCTGCTCGTGCGCGGGGCTGGCCGTGTCGGCGAGCAGGCCCGCGTGCACCCGCGGGTGCAGGGTCTTCACCCGCCCGTCCAGGCATTCAGGGAAGCCGGTGAGGTCCTCCACTGTCGTGACCGGAACTCCGGCCGCCTCGACGGCCCTGGCGGTCGTGCCGGTAGAGACGATCTCCACCTGGTGCTCGTGCAGCGCGCGGGCCAGGTCCGCGACACCGGCCTTGTCGTAGACGCTGATCAGCGCCCGCTTGATCGGGATCCGAGTCAACTGCCGATCCTTACCTTCCTGCCGGTCTCCCCGGTGACTGACCAGCCCTCGCGGGCCATCCTGCCCACCGTGCCGACGAGCAACGCGCGTTCGGCGACCTTGATCCGCTCGTGCAGCGCCGCCTCGTCGTCGTCGTCGCCAACCGGGACGCAGGCCTGCGCGAGCACGGGGCCGGCGTCCACGCCCTCGTCCACGAGGAACACCGTGCAGCCGGTCACCTTGACCCCGTAGTCGAGGGCGTCCCGCACGCCGTGCATGCCAGGAAACGACGGTAGCAGCGCGGGATGCGTGTTCAGGCAGCGGCCCGCGAAGCGACCGAGGAACGCCTTGCCGACGAGCTTCATGAAACCCGCGCAGATGACCAGGTCAGGCAGGTGCTGCGCGCAGCGGGCCGCTAGCTCGCGATCCCAGGCCTCGCGCGAGGCGAAGTCCGCGACCTTGAGGACGAAGGCGGGGATGCCCGCCTCGCGGGCCCGGCGCAGTCCGCCGATGTCGTCGCGGTCGGCGCCCACCGCGACGACCGCCGCGCCGTAAGCGGGATCGGCGCAGGCGTCGATCAGCGCCTGCAGGTTCGTCCCTTCCCCGGAAACGAGCACGACGAGCCTGGCGTCCATGGCAGTCACCCTAATCCGTACTGCAAAATAGAGGCGATGGCCAGATTCACAGACCGGCAGCAGACTCCTCCCAGGCAGCCGATGTACGCACCGCCCCGGCCGCGACCGCCGCGCGCCCCGGCGGATCCCGTGCTGCAGCAGCGCTCCTGGGCCGCGCTGTTGCTTGCCTTCATCAGCCTGTTCGGCATGATGATGATGACCGGCAACGTGCGGCGTGGCGTCGTCGTTGTCGCCGTGGCCCTCGCGATCGCCGCGATCGCCCTGTGGCTCTCGATCTCGGCCATGTCGCGGGCGCGGCGCGGCGGCAGCGGCCGTCCCCGCGGGGCGGTCCTCGCCACGATTCTCGGCGCGGTCGCCTGCGCGTTCAGCGGGCTGGTGCTGATCGGCTTCGCGATGTTCTGGCCGCAGCTGACGCAGTACTCCGCCTGCATGGCGGGCGCGAACACGGTGAGCGCGCAGCAGGCGTGCCAGCAGCAGCTGAACAACTCGGTCGGCTCCGAGGTCGGCATCCTCGGCGGCTGACGGGCCTCTCGTTCGCAGGGGGCTGTACCACACGTAACAATGGCCTTACCTGTCCACTTCGCACGCGCCGCCGGGTCGGGCCGCCGAGAGGCAATTGGGCCGTTGGCGCAGCTGGCCCGATACAGCCGGGCCGTTGGCGCAACTGGCCCAATCGGGGAGGTCGGGGTAGCGACCGGAGCGGGGGCTAGTCGCCCCGCTGGCCCGCCCAGGGGTCGTAGTAGATGCGGTGGCCGCCCGCGTCGTCGGTCTCGTCACGGGTTTGCGGGACGACGGCGGCCGGGGCCAGGCCGGCCCGCGCGTGCTGCCTGGCAGGGACGGCGAGCTTGCGGATGTGGTGCCGCAGCAGCAGCCAGTTGGCGGCACCCGCCACCACCGCGGCCGTCACGCCGACCTCCAGGACCGCGACCAGCGCGACCTCCGCGCCGGACGGCCCCACCGAGGCGAGCCGCCCCGCGCCGAGCGGGCCGCCGGAGAGCTTCGCGCCGAACCCGATGACAACTCCGGCGAGCGAGCCGGTGAGCAGCCCCCATAGCGGTGCCGCCTCCAGCGTGGGCGTCGGCGCGATCCGCACGGTCATCAGGCCGGTGAGCGCGCCGGCCAGGTACGGCGCGGCGAGCACGAAAAAGCCCAGCCAGGGCGGGAACGCTGCCTTCGTCCCGGCCGGGAGGGCGGCGAGCAGCGGAAACGCGGGAACCGCGCCGAGCGCCGACGCGGACGGCGCCACCCCCGTGCCGAGGCCGAAAGAGAATCCTGGCCCGAGCAGGTAGGCGATTGCCCAGATGACGGAGTTGGGCAGATAGCTGAGCCCGGCGATCAGCAGCAGCGCGGACCCGGCGGGTCCGGGCGACAGCGAGGTCACCGCCTGCCGGTAGGCGTGCAGGTGGACGGCCAGCGATGCCCCGGCCAGCAGCGCGCCGCAGGCGGTCAGCACCGCCAGCGCCGTCACCATGCCCAGGACGACCGAACGCGGCCGCGGCGGCAGCAGCGCGGCGAGCTTTCGCCAGGGCGCCAGGGCGCGCGCCGCGCCGAGCCCGCCGGCGAGGAGGGCGAGCAGGAAGCCGGCGATGACCGCCTGCCACAGCGAGGCCGACGCCGCCGGAGTCCGGCTCGCCACCGCGACGGCACCCGTGAACAGCGCGTAAGGCAACGCGATCGCCAGGGCCGCGTAGCCCACGTGCCGCAGCCGGGTCACGTGGCCCCCGTGCGTCATCCAGCGCCCGGCCCGCTCGAGCAGCACGCCGGGCAGCAGCACCAGGCCGAGCGGCAGCAGCCCGATCCGGCCGACCCCGCGAACCGTCACCTCGACGTGGTGCGCCACGAGCCACAGGACGCCGGCGGAGCGCAGCACGCCGGCCAGACCGCCGCCGAGCCCGACGTGCGGAGCGGTGATCCAGCCGACCGCGGTCAGCGTGACCAGCACCGCGAGCCCGCCCGCGGCGGCCGCGAGCGCGGCAGCGCCGCCCGCCATCAGCATCGGCCTGCCCGGGCCAACAGGCCAGGGAGCGATGGGGGGACGGGCAGTCCCCCCATGCGGGGGGCCTTCGGGGGGTTGGCCCCCGGGGGAGGCAGCGCCCCCCGGAGGCGGCACACCCTTCACAACGCCCATCCTGGCAACCGACGGGGCAAACGGCACGCAGCCACGCCGCGGCAGGGGACGGCGCCGTCAGCTGAGAGTGCGCTCACACGCCTGCCGTCTGCTCCCCTGGGCAGCGCCCGCCGCGGCGCAACGGCTACGCTGCTTGTGAACCCCGCTTCTCACGCGGCGGCAACCAGACGCAAAGCAACGGACCGAGATCGGACCCCCAGTGGACCTGTTTGAGTATCAGGCTAAGGAACTCTTTGCCGAGTACGGCGTTCCCGTGCCGAAAGACAAGGTCGCCGACACCGCCGAACAGGCGCGGGAAATCACCACCGCGTTCGCGGCCGAAGGCACCCCGCAAGTCGTAGTGAAGGCGCAGGTGAAAACCGGCGGGCGCGGAAAGGCCGGCGGGGTGAAGCTGGCCGACGGGCCGGCCGACGCCTACGAGAAGGCCGAGCGCATCATCGGCATGGACATCAAGGGTCACACCGTCCACAAGGTGCTGATCGCTGAGGCCACGGACATCAAGGCGGAGTACTACCTGTCGTTCCTGCTGGACAGGGCGAACCGGACGTTCATGTCGATCTGCTCGGTCGAGGGCGGTGTGGAGATCGAGGAGGTGGCGCACAGCAACCCGGACGCGATCGCCCGCATCCCGATCTCGCCGCTGTCCGGGGTGGACCACGCGAAGGCGCTGGAGATCATCGAGGCCGGGCGCATCCCTGAGGAGGCCGCGGAGCAGGCCGCCGTGCTCGCCGAACGGCTGTGGGCCATGTTCACCGACGAGGACGCGACCCTCGTCGAGGTGAACCCGATGGCGGCGACCCCGGACGGCCGGGTGCTCGCCCTTGACGGCAAGGTCACGCTCGACGACAACGCCGCCTTCCGCCAGGACCACGAGCGGTTCGCCGACGCCAGCTCGACCGACCCGATCGAGGCGCGGGCCAAGGCCAGGCACCTCAACTACGTGAAGCTCGAGGGCCAGGTCGGCATCATCGGCAACGGCGCGGGGCTGGTGATGTCCACCCTCGACGTCGTGGCCTACGCCGGCGAGTCGTTCGGCGGGGTCCGCCCGGCGAACTTCCTTGACATCGGCGGCGGCGCGTCCGCCGAGGTGATGGCCAACGGCCTGGAGATCGTGCTGTCCGACCCGAGCGTCAGGGCCGTGTTCGTGAACGTCTTCGGCGGCATCACCGCGTGCGACGCGGTCGCCAACGGGATCGTGTCCGCGTTCGCCATGCTGGCCGAGCGCGGCGAGCCGGTCGACCGGCCGATCGTGGTCCGGCTGGACGGCAACAACGCGGCGGAGGGCAGGCGCATCCTGTCCGAGGCGAGCCTGCCGGGGGTCGAGCAGGTGGACACGATGGACGGCGCGGCGCGCCGCGCGGCCGAGCTGGCCGCCGCGAAGGGAGCATGAGGTGGCGATCTGGCTGACCGAGCAGAGCCGGGTGCTGATCCAGGGCATCACCGGCGCCGAAGGCCGTAAGCACGGCGCGCGGATGCTCGCCGCGGGCACTGCGGTGGTGGGCGGCACCAACCCGAAGAAGGCCGGACAGACGATTGAGCTGAACGGACAGTCAGTTCCCGTCTTCGGCACCGTGGCTGAGACGATGGCGGCGACCGGGGCGGATGTCTCCGTGGTGTTCGTCCCCGCCTCCGGCACCAAGGCGGCGGTCATCGAGGCGATCGAGGCGCGGATCCCGCTGTGCATCGTGATCACCGAGGGCGTCCCGGTGCACGACACCGCGGAGTTCTGGGCGCTCGCCAGCGCCGCGGGCAACCAGACCCGGATCATCGGGCCGAACTGCCCGGGCGTCGCCTCCCCGGGCAAGTCCAACGCCGGCATCATCCCGGCCGACATCACCACCGAGGGCCGGATCGGCCTGGTCTCCAAGTCCGGCACGCTGACCTACCAGATGATGTACGAGCTGCGCGACATCGGCTTCTCCACCGCCGTCGGCATCGGCGGCGACCCGGTGATCGGCACCACCCACATCGACTGCCTGCGGGCCTTCCAGGACGACCCGGAGACCGACGCGATCGTCATGATCGGCGAGATCGGCGGCGACGCCGAGGAACGCGCGGGCGCGTACATCGAGCAGCACGTCAGCAAGCCCGTGGTCGGCTACGTGGCCGGCTTCACCGCGCCCGAGGGCAAGACGATGGGCCACGCGGGCGCGATCATCTCCGGTTCCTCCGGCACCGCCCAGGCCAAGAAGGAAGCCCTGGAAAAGGCCGGCGTCCGCGTGGGCAAGACCCCAAGCGAAACCGCCGCCCTGGTCCGCGAGGCCATGGGACGCTAACCGGCGCGCCTGCTTGGGCCGCCCGCCCATCATTGCCAGTATCGGTGTGTGAGTGTTTCCGCCCAGGCCCGGCCGGCTGCCGACGACCCGGAGGTGCCGGAGGATCCCGGGTCGGCGCGGCCGCTGGCTGTTACCGGGACGATCGCGGCGGGGGCGGCGGCGGCCACCGGGCTTGGGGCGCTTATCACGCTGGTGGCGATCGGCTGGATCACGGCGCCGCACGTGGGCATCGGCAGCGGGCTCGGCGGGGTGCTGCGGACGGCCGCGCTGCTGTGGCTTGTGGCGCACCACGTGGGGATCACCGTGCGCGGCGCGGGGCGGATCGGCCTGCTACCGCTGGGGCTTGTGCTGCTGCCCGGCGCGCTGCTCGTGATGGCCGGACGATGGGTGGTGCGCGCGGGAGCGGTCACCCAGCTGCGTCACGTCGGCTACGTCGCGGTCGCGATCGCGCTCCCGTACACGCTGCTTGCCGGGGCGCTCGCGGTGGCGAGCAGGACGCCGGTGGCCGCGCCCTCGCTGTGGCAGGCGGTGATCGCGTCCTTCCTGCTGGCGCTTGTCGCCGGAGGACTGGGTGCCGCCCGTGGGCTGGCGCCCTGGTCCCGGCTGGTCGGCGTGCACGGCCTGATGTCGGCAAGGCCGCGCTCGATCGTGCTCGGCATGGTCGGCGCCGCCGCCCTGCTGACCGCGGCCGGGGCGGTGCTTGCCTGCGGCTCGCTGGCGGCGCACCTGGCGGAGGTCAAGGCGGCAACCGACGCGCTCGATCCGGGCCTCGGTGGCGCGGCGCTGCTGCTGCTCGCCCAGCTCGCCTACGTGCCGAACGCGATCATCTGGGCGGTCGCCTACATGCTCGGCCCCGGGTTCGTCTTCGGCGCGGGGACCGTCGTCGCCCCCACCGGCTCCGCACTCGGCGCGCTGCCGGTCTTCCCGATGCTCGCGGCCATGCCCGCCGGAGCGCGGCCAGGCGGGCCGTCCTGGGTGCTGGTGTTCGTGCTCGCGATGCCCTACCTGGCCGGCGTGTTCGGCGGTGTCGTGACCGTGCGGGTCATGCCGACCCCGGTCATGGAGGCGGCGCCGCTGTGGGGCTTCTGCACGGGCGTGTCGGTCGGCACGCTGGCCGGCCTGGCCGCGGCGTTCGCCGGCGGCCCGCTCGGCGACGGCAGGCTGGCCGCGGTCGGCCCGTCCGGGCTGATCGTCGGGCTGGTCGGCATGCTCCAGATCGGCGTCACCTCCGCGCTAGCGGCGGCCGCCGCGAACTGGCTGATCCTCCGCCGCGGCACCAGGCGCAAGGCCGCGCCGGCGCAGGAGCCCGCACCCATCCCCACGGCCCGGACGGCCGGCGTGGTGGACGAGACCGACGACGCCGAAGGCCACCGCATCTACATGAACCCCTGGGCCGAAGACCCAGATGCCCCAGACGCCCCACCAGACCCGGACGATTGGTAAAACCGCGGCCTCAAGCCCGCCCAGCAGGTAGCGGTGTGGCACCGCATACCATTTTCGGTACACGGTGCCACACCCACTACCGCGCGGGTCCGCGCGGACTCGCGCAAACGCACGCGCACCCCGCGCGGACTCGCGCAAACGCGCGCGGGCCGACGCCGAACCCCCGTTACCGGCCGTTCTGGAACACGCCGAGTTCGCTG
>JASHPP010000520.1 GCA_030038035.1 Trebonia sp. | reverse complement strand
TGCCGAGCGCGGCGGCCAGCACGAGCACGACACAGGCTGCCGTGATGGCCTGGGTTCGACGGCGGCGCGGCCGGCGGACCGGCCCGCCTGGCTCGTTCCCTGCCCCGCCGTCACCGCCCGGCCCGCCGGGGGGCGGCCAGGGCATGGGCGGCGGCTGTTCTCCTGATGCCGGAACTGGCGGACGGTAGCTGGTGCTCACCGGATCCGCCTCCCTCCACGTGGAATGATCGAGCTGCGCTATTTGATGGCCAAGGCTGCCTGGGAATTACCTCCAGAGATGCTGACCATTTGATTTTTTGCCTGGCAAGTACGGCTGTCGCCCCGCTGATACCGCATGGTTAGCCGTCGCTGCTCTTTCCTAAAAGGTGAATCACCACATCGTCGCTGGCCAGGGGCGAACAGCCCGGCACGACGGGGCTTACGACCCAGAAGGTGAGACCGGCTGCGGGAGCGAAGAAACGGCGGTCCCTGCACGCCCGGGGAAATGGCGGGAAAGCAAAAAAGAAAGACGGGGTGCGCGGCCCTGGGGGGCCCTGCCGCATTGCGCTTACCGCTGTCAGCCCCGGATGTACACCGGCGTGCCCGGCGTGGGGACCAGGGTGTAAAAGAACGCGGCGATGTCCATCGGGATGCGCACGCAGCCGTGCGACACCGGCTGCAGCGGCACGTACGTGTCGCCGTGGATCGCGAAGGCGGTGTCGATGAAGAACACAGGGTTGTACATCTCGCCGAGCGGCACCGTGACCCAGCCGGGCATGAACGTGGTGGTGGTGAAATCGCCCGTCGGCGTGATGGCGTAGGCACAGCCGCCGCCGGGCGAGCAGTAGTAGTAGCCGCCGCCGGTCGAGACGTGACTGATCAGCGCGACCTGGTCGTCGCGGTAGAGGACCAGGACCTCATCCGCCAGGTTGATCTCGATCCGCAGGCTCCCGCCGCCCGGGACAAGCACCGCGGGAAGGCGCGGGTTCGCCAGCGCCTGCCACGTCGCCTGACCCACCTCTCCCGTGGGGGTCAGCCCCTGGACCTCCTGGAACGCCCATACCGCCTCAAGGGTGTCCTGGCCGAACTGGCCGTCTGCCGGACCCGGGTAGTAGTCAAGTGCGGCGAGCCGGAGCTGCAGTTCCCTGACGTCGGAGCCGCTCATGCCGAGCGTGAGGACCGGGCTGGACGCAGACGACGGGGCAGGTGCCGGAGCCGTGGTCTGGACGGGAGGCGTCGGGGAGGCCGTCGGGGAGGCCGTCGGGGAGGCCGGCGGGGAGGCCGACGGGGAGGGGGAAGCGGAAGTGGCCGGCGCGGAAGAACTCGGGACTGGCCGTTGGGCTGATGTGCCGACCGAGCCGCATGAAGCGACCGCCAGCGCCGGGGCAGCCACGGCCACCAGCACCAACAGCCACCACGGGCGTCGCATGACAACCTCCGCGCGGCGGCCCGGCTCCCTGGGGGACCACCGGCTCAGGCCGCCCGCTCCGATACTCACGATGGCGCACTTCAGTCGTGAATTGCAGGGCCGAAAGTCGCCGCTGGGCGGCCGTTGGGCCCGCTATCTGAAGTTCAGCTGCGCCCGCCCGCGCGCCGGTACAGCCACGCGCCGAGCGGCGCGAACACGATGATGATCGCGGCATACCAGGCGAGTGATTCCCAGATGTAGGTGGCGGCCGGGCCGCCGAGCACGAGCGCCCGACTGCCAGGCCGATCACCGCGTAGACCCAGGACATGGCCAGGCCGAACGCGAGCACCAGGACCAGGCCGGACAGGAAGGGGCCGGCGCCGTTGCGGATCCGGAAGCCGACCGCGAACCCTACCCCGGTCATCAGCGCGACCACGAAGACGTTGCGGGCTAGATCGGCCGGCGTGCGGCCGGCCAGCACCGCGACCCGGGACATCGGCAGCGACCGCAACCGCTCGAGGCAGGCCGGTCTGCAGGTCCGCGGCCAGCCCGATGGCGGTGTTCATGGCGCCGAAGACGGTGACCTGGACGAAGATGCCGGGCATCAGGTAGTCGACGTACGGGAGCCCGGACGGCAGTGTCTTCGCGGCCACCCCGGCGAACACGTACCGGAACAGCACGAGGAGCACCAGCGGCTGGATGGTGGAAAATATCAGCAGCCTGGGCGTACGGCGGATGACGTTGAGGTTGAGGTTGCAGCGGCCGGCGGGCCGGCCGCAGCGGAAGCGTCACCACGGTCATGCCGCCCTCGATCACCACGAGCCGGTCAGTCAGCCGGTCCGCCTCCTCCAGGTACTGGGTGGTGAGCACGACGGTGGTCCCGTCGGCGACCAGTTCCCTGATCACCGCCCACAGCTCGTTCCGGCTGGGCAGGTCCAGCCCAGTGGCCGGTTCGTCCAGGAACAGCACCGGCGGCCTGGCCACCAGCGCGGCCGCGACGTCCAGCCGCCGGCGCATCCCGCCCGAGTAGGTCCGGACCGGCCGGGACGCCGCCACCGCCAGGCCGAACCGGGTGAGCAGCTGGTCGGCACAGGGGCGGAACTCGGCCCGGGGCAACTGGGCCAGGCGCCCGATCAGGCGCAGGTTCTCCCGGCCGGTGAGGTGCTCATCGACGGCCGCGCACTGACCGGCCAGCCCGATCTGATGGCGGACCGTGGCGGCATCCCTGACCACTTCCAGCCCGAGCACGGTGGCGGTTCCGTCGTCCGGCCGCAGCAGCGTGGTCAGGATCCTGATCGCGGCGGTCTTGCCTGCGCCGTTCGGCCCGAGCAGACCGAACACGGTCCCGGCCGGGACGGCAACCCGACCCGGTCCAGGGCGGTCACGCTGCCGAAGCGCTTGGTCAGCTGGTCTACCACGATCGCGGTGCCCGCCATGCTCCTGCCTCCGCCCTCGCATCACCCACCGCCGATGATCCGCGGACCGCATGGCTGGTTCCAGGGCCGAATGTCACTCGCCTGGTCGAACCCACCGTATCGTAGGTTAGCGGACCGCCCGGAAGGAGCGCTCCATGAGAAGGGCTGTGGGTAGGGCAGGCGCGGGTGCCGTCGGAACCGGGGATGGCGCGCCCGCACCGCCCGGGCCAGACG
>JASHPP010000519.1 GCA_030038035.1 Trebonia sp. | reverse complement strand
ACCCCTTAAGTTCCCGGCATTGCAATAGGCTTGGCGCTGGGGGCCCCACCGCCAGCACCGCGCGGCAACGTCAAGCGGGACCAACTACCGCAATCCGGGCAAATCATCCGGATGGGCGCCGCCCGCGGCACGCCCAAGACGGCCAGCCGCAGCAAAAGCCGGTGGCTCCGGGGCGCGAGGGGGTCTTTCCCGTCGCCTGGCCGGCGGGGCCCGAGCGCGAAGGGGTCTTTCCCGTCGCCTGGCCGGCGGGGCCCGAGCGCGAGGGGGTCTTTCCCGTCGCCTGGCCGGCGGGTGCCGGGGCGGGGCGATGCGGGGACGGTGGCAGCAGGGACCGGGGTTGCCTGCGGGGCCAGGCCTTGGCGGCGCGGGCGGCCCGCGAGCCAGTCATAGGATACGAGCTGCATGGACAAAACGGTCAAAATCGGGCACGCGAGCTGCGTTTCGTATCCTAAGTGACCGATGCCGTCCGGCTATGGGACGGGGAGGCCTCTCGTAAGCGGGGGGAGCCTGGGGGATCGTCGCCCCGGCGCGACAGTGCGGCGGAACGAAGGCGGGTGTCTCCGTCGCGCCAGTGGCCGCCGAGCAGCGGCATGCGCCACAACGAAGGGACCGGTTCCCGCTCCCCCGCCTCGCTCATCGCGACAAGCGCCGATAGCCGGATGAGGCGGCGGGCCGCGTTGAACATCAGGAAGGCAATCGGCAGCTCGATGACGACTGCGGAGGCGACGCTCATCCATACATCGCTCGTGCCCAGGTCGAGCAGCACGTCGAACCACGCGTCGCAGCACAGCAGCGTCCCTGTGATCAGCAGGAAGGCGATCACGATCTGGCGGCCGCGCCAGAACGCCCAGCCCGTGGCCGCGAACGCGGCGAGCAGCACGATGTCGAACCCGACCCACGACAGCCGCCAGTGGGTCGCGGTGAAGTGCCGGTGCAAGGTGAGCCACAGCACGACGATCCAGGCGGCCAGCACGGTACAGCAGATGATGGAGAACAGCACGGCGAGTTTCCTGCGCCTGCCCAGGTGCAGCTCGAGCAGTGGATGCGGGTAGTCAACAGCGGCGAGGCAACGGGCTAGCTCGCGGCGCTCGCCCGCGCTCATCTCGCGCAGATCGGCCTCGTTGATCACGTTTGGGTTGTTCCCATCTGCCGCGCCGACCTCACGCGCGCCGTAATCTCGATTACGTGAAGGAACCCCTGGTGTACGCGCACGTCGGCTTCGGCTCGCACGCGGTCGACTACATGGAGGCGTGGGCCCTGCAGCGGACGGTGCACGCCCGGCGGGCGCTCGGCGAGATTCCGGACAGCTGCCTGCTGCTCGAGCACCAGCCCGTGTACACGGCCGGCAAGCGGACCGCGGTGTCCGACCGGCCGCTCGGCGACGCCGGCGCGCCGGTGATCAACGTGGACCGCGGCGGCAAGATCACGTGGCACGGGCCCGGGCAGCTGACCGCCTACCCGATCGTCAAGCTGCGCGAGCCGGTGGACGTGATGGCGTACGTCCGTTCGCTCGAAGAGGCGATGATCGCGGTCTGCGCCGACTTCGGCGTGCGGGCGGGGCGGGTCGAGGGCCGCAGCGGCGCGTGGATTCCCGCTGCCGGCGACCTCCCCGACCGTAAGGTCGGCGCGATCGGCGCGCGGGTGGCGCGCGGCGTCACCATGCACGGGCTGGCGCTGAACTGCGACAACGACATGTCGTGGTTTGACAAGATCGTGCCGTGCGGCATCAGGGACGCGGGTGTCACATCGCTGACCGAGCAGACCGGCATCCGGGTGTCGGTCGCGGACGTCACCCCGCTGCTCGAGCGTCACCTGGCCGCCGCGCTCGGCTACCGCACCTGGCACCGCATGCACACGCTCAGCCCGCTGCTCGCCGCGCCAACGGATCGCGCGAGCGCGTTAGCGGGCCGGGCGCCAGCGAGGGACAGGACAACGCCGCCACCTTCGGCCTGCGCCTCGGCGGTCCATCAGGCGGCGCGGCGGCGGACCTGCCAGACGGCCGCGGCGGTGAGCAGCGCTGACAGCGCGAGCAGCCAGCCGCCCTCGATCCACTGGAACGGCCAGAACCGGCTGCCCGGCTGGTAGCTCGTCCACAGCGTGTACCCGTGCTGGACGAGGTACTGCGTGATGCTTGGGGACTGCGGAATTCCCCCGCCTTTCCCTGTCACCTGTGCCCCCTGCAGGGCCTGGGTGAGCGCGGACTGGCTGACCGGCTGGCCGCCCTTGTACCACTGCTGGCTGATGATCCACGCGAAGCGCGGCACATCCGGCTGGCTGGTGCGCAGCGGTATCAGGTAATGCTGGCGCAGGTACAGGCCGACCGCGAGGGCGAGCCCGGTGTAGGCGGCCAGGGTCACGGCGATGGCGGGGACGGCGCGCCGGATGAGCATGCCGGCCAGGGCGCCGATCGCGAAGGCGGCCAGCGTCCAGGCGGCGAACGCGACCCCGCGCAGGTCGAACACCAGTGCCGCCAGCGGGATCGTGTTGGCGCCGCCGGAGAACAGCTGCTGGGAGAAGAACGGCTGGAAGTACCAGGAGAACAGCAGGCTGAACAGCCCGGCGGCGGCCGCCACCGCGGCCCCGAGCGGCACCAGCTTGGCGAGCGTCCAGCGCCACCGGCCGAAGCCCAGCGTCCAGGCGAACCGGAAGGTGCCGGTCTCCAGCTCCCTGGACAGCACCGGTGCGCCGACGAACGCCCCGATCAGCGCGGGCACCGCCTGCAGCAGGGTCGCGATGAGCTGGGCCGTCGGCCAGTCGGCCATGAAGTAGCTGGCCAGGTTCCCGCAGGCCCCTGAGCTTGCGGGCCGGCAGGCGACCGCGGCGGCGTAGTCGTGGTGCACCTGAAGGCCGGTCAGCCACACCCACAGCGCCAGCCCGCCAAGCAGCACGGCCACCCCGGCCAGCGCGAGGCGGTGCTGCCGCCAGGTGACCCAGGCCATCCGCCGCCAGGGCAGCGGCCGCGGGCTCGCGTCCTCCTGCGGACGGGCGGGCGCGGTCAGCGCGGTCATCGCGTCACCCCCGAGGGCTCGCCAGTTCCAGGCGACAAAGCATGGCCGCGGGCCGGGCCGGGCAGCGCCGCGGCGCCGGGCTCGCGCAGGTAGGCCAGCGCGAGTTCCTCCAGGCCGACCGGGTGCGCCTCCCAGCCCGGCGGGACCGGATCGTCCGCGGTGGCGCGGACCAGCATGTGGGCCTGCGCCGCGCCGCGGCGGACATGCACCACCGGCCGTGCGGTATACCTATCCGCCTCGGCGGCGGGGCCGGTCAGCACGCGGTGGCTGGCGAGCAGGTCGTCGACCTCCCCGGACACCTGCACCCGGCCCCGCGACAGCACGACCAGGTAGTCGGCGACCCGCTCAAGCTCGGCGAGCACGTGCGAGGACAGCACCACCGACACGCCGTCGTCGACCGCCGCCGTCAGCACAACCGCCATGAAGTCGTGCCTGGCAATCGGGTCCAGCATCGCCACCGGCTCGTCAAGCACCAGCAGCCGCGGGCGGCGGGCCAGCGCCAGGGTCAGCGCGAGCTGCGCCTGCTGGCCGCCGGACAGCCTCCCGGCCTTCCGCTTCAGCGGGATGCCCAGCTCGCCCAGCCGGGCCTTCGCGTAGTCCTGGTCGAAACGCCGGCACAGGTTGCGGGTCAGGTGCAGCAGGTCGGCGGCCGACAGGTTCTTGTACAGCGGGGTGTCCTGCGCGACGAACGCGATGCCATCAAGCGCGCCAGCAGACCCGGCGGGCCAGCCGCCCAGCACGGTGACACGGCCCGCGGACGGCGCCGCCAGGCCGACCGCCAGGTTCAGCAGCGTGGTCTTGCCCGCTCCGTTCGGGCCGACAAGCGCGGCCACGTGCCCGGCCGGGATCGCCAGCGAGCACTCGCGCAGCGCCCACGTGCTGCCGTACCGCTTGCCCAGGCCGCTGGTCTCGATCACGTTCACGCGACGCCCTCCGTTCCGCCGCTGGCCGCGCCGCCGCGGGTGCGCGACCAGGTGCGGCGCTCATAGCCCTGCTCCCCCCGGCCCTGTTCACCCGGGGGGGCGACCCCCCGGACCCCCCGGAAGTCTCGCAGCGCGCTGGTGAACAGCGCCACGATCCCGTCCTCGTCAAGCCCGGCCCCGTCCGCGGCGGCCAGCCAGCCCGTCAGCGACCGGCGCAGCGCGGTCAGCTCAGGCAGCGCGACCTGGCTCAGCGTGGCTTGGATGAACGTGCCCTGGCCCGGCCGCCCGGTCGCCAGGCCTTTGGTCTCCAGGTCACGGTAGGCCTTCAGCACCGTGTTCGGGTTGATGGCCAGCGCGGCCACCACGTCCCTGACCTTCGGCAGCTGGTCGCCGGGCTGGAGGTAGCCAAGCCGCAGCGCGTGCTCGACCTGCTGCACCAACTGCAGGTACGTTGGCACCCCCGAGGCCGCGTCCAGCCGGAACTCGATCGGCGAGCCCGGCCCGCGCTGGCCGGGGGCGGGCGGCGCCTCTCCCCCGCCACCGGGCTCATCGCTGATTCCTTTATCTATACTCATAGGACAACGATACAGACAGCCGTGCTCTTGTCAACCGGCGCGTGCCGCGTCCGCCGCCGTGAGCGTTCGGGC
>JASHPP010000518.1 GCA_030038035.1 Trebonia sp. | reverse complement strand
AGTCGCCGTCCCGGAACACCGCGGCCGCCGCCGCCAGGTGCTCGCCGGCCGCCGCGGTGTCGTCGGCGGCCAGGGCCAGGCGGCCCAGCATCCTGTCGCACCGGGCCACATCGTTATTCCAGCCGCTCCGCCGGCATATATCTGCGTTGCGATCAGTAAGCACCCGAGCCGGCCTGGGCCGCAGGGTGCGGGCCAGCCAGTCCGCCCACTGGGTCCCTCGAAGCGAGTACAAGTGAGCACCGCCATGGTGGTGGGCGACCTCGATCTGGTCGGCGGCGGTGAACTGCTGCTCGGCCTCGGACGTGTCGCCGGCCAGGCCTGCCAGCCATCCCAGGAACGCGTGCAAGTTCAAGATTTGCTGCCAGTCGTCAGTGGCTTCGGCGCAGGCGAGCGCTTCTGCTGTGGCGTCCCAGGCCGGGCCGACCTGCCCGAGATGGCCGAGGCACTCGGTCAGGTTCTGCAAGCAGATCGACAAGCTCTTCATGTCCCCATCGTCACGGTCGTAACCGACGGCCAGGGACAGATATTCGCGTGCCGTGGCCAGGTCACCGATGCCGACCGCGAAGAGGCCGACCCCGTTCGTATGGAAGCTGCGACGGCGGGGACTGAGCCGGGTGGCACAGGCGGCGCGGCGGCCGGGGGTGGCCACGAACGCGGCGGCGGCCCGCTGCCCAAGCCGGGCCGCGGGCAAAAACTGCCACACTCGTCCGTTGTCGCAGCGATCTCGGTACATGCCGTCGGCGGCCTCCCATTGGCCGGCGTCGAGCAGCAGTTCGATGACCTCGACCACCAGCAGCGCGTCCGCCCGGCTGCGCACGGTCCCGGCCGGCATTCCGGCCAAGGCGGTCTCGGCGGCACTTTCCGCCGCGGCCATGACCAGCGGGCGGAAGGTGTCGCGGACCAGCGGGTGGGCCGAGATCGTCCCGTCGGGATGCCAGGATGCCAGCCCGGCCAGCCGGCCGCGCACCGCGGCCTGCACCATCGCCGGCGTCCATCCGGCCAGCCGGGACCCGAATGCCTCGTGCCCGGCCACCGCCAGCACCGCTCTGGGATCGATGGGCCGGGCGAACAGCGACACCGCGGCGAGCAGGTACCGGTCCGCTTCGGCCAGCCGCCCGGCGTAGAACTCAAGCACCCGGCCGACTCGCGCGTCGGTGCGGGTCGCCGCGGCCAGGTCCGCGTGCAGGGCGGCCAGGTCGGCGGCTGGCGGGCGGGCGGCCAGCAGCCCCGCCAGTACCCCGGTCGCGAGGGCATGCCCATCCACGGCCGCCACCAGCTCCCGGCGCTCCTGCTCGGCCAGCCAGCCGGCACCGGCGGCGGCCAGCAGCGCCGCCCCCTCGGGCGGGGTGAACGGCGGCACCTCCAGCATCCGGGCGCTGCCCCCGTCGAACGTCTCCAGGTCGGCGAACGGGAACCGGCTGGTCAGGAGGATCAGCCCGCCGCGGGGTTGCTGGCAGGCGCCGGCCAGCACCTCCCGCAGCGTGCCATCGAGCAGCCGGCCGAACCCGTCCCCCGCCGGACCCTCCTGCACCCGCTCCAGGCCGTCGAGCACAAGCAGCAGCGGCACCGCCCGCAGCAGCGCCAGCACCGCCGCGGCCGGCCGGCCGGTGCCCGCCACCACTAGCCCGAGGTCTTGCTTCGCCCACTCCAGCAGCCCTGCCGCCCAGTGCTCGGCCGACGGATCGGCGTAAAAGCTCCACCCGAACACCCCCTGCAGACCAGGGCGCCGCGATACCGCGCCCGCCTCCTGCACCCAGTGCGTGACCAGCGCAGTCTTGCCGGCGCCGCCCCACGCGGTCACCCCGACCAGGGCGACCCGCGGGTCGGCGGCCCACCGGTCCAGCCGGGCCAGCTCCTCGGCGCGCCCGGTGAAATGCTCGACCCGCTCCGGCCCCGGCACCCAGCTCACGGGGATGACAGCACCGGTCGGGCTGGCCACCAGACCCGCTGTGGTCACCGGGTAGATGGTGGACAAGTCGCCAACCGGCGGGAACCGGTCGTCGGTCAGCGTCGACAGCAGCGTCGCAAGCGCGGCGTGGTCGCCGTTCCGCGCCGGGTACAGGACCACCTGGGCGCCATACTCGATGTCGGCCCGCTGGGCCAGGATCTGCGGGTCATTGCCGTCCGCGTCGGGGTCCCAGGCCATGACCGCGACATGACGCGGCGCCGCGCCCGGGTCAAGCCGGGTACCCGTCCTGTCCGCGACCTCCCGCAGGATCGCGGCGATCCGCTGGTCGGCGAAGCTGAACCCGATCCACACCAGGTGCCCGTCCATCAGCCGGGCCAGCACCTGGGGCAGCTTGCCCGCGTACGCCCGCCGGTACTCCGTCGTGGCCAGCACGATGCTGTCGGGCCGGTTGTGCTGGCCGTGCGCGTACAAAACCGGCAGCTCAATCTCGCCGAACACGTCCCCGGTCCGCCACCGGTCGAGCCCCAGCTCGTCTTCCCAGGTCGTGAAGCCAGTTCCCGACGCGCCCGGGCGGACCCGCAGCCGGGCGTCCACGATTCCCGGGTCGTAGTTGGTGGTCACCACGGCCTTGAACGGGCACCGGCAGACGAGCTCCTGCACCGTCGTCCACGACCGGCCGGTCTGCGGGTCGGTGCGCGCCCGCAGCACCTCCCGCAGCACCTCCCGGTATACGCCGGCGCTCAGGCTGCGGCGCACGATCTGGACTACGGATTCCGGGCTGGCGGAGGCCAGCACCCGGCACGTCCTCGCCTCCCGCTCACTCAGCCGCGGCACCGCCGCGTCGACCAGGTCCCCGATCAGCCCGTTCCACAGCGGGTACAGCGGCGCCGACACCCCGGCCCCGAGGAACGCCACCGCCGCACCCGAGTCCAGGTAGCCGCGCAACGCCGCCAGCCCGGGGCCATTCACCCGCGCCAGCTCCGCCGCCTGCGCAGGCGGCAGCCCATCGAGATAACCAGCCTCCGGATTCCCCGCCATGGACTGATATTGCCGCATTTTCCGGCAAATCACAGGCAAGGGCGTGATGCCCCGCCGTCGTAAGGCGGCGGGGCATCACGGAGACCGCGGGCTGGCGGTCAGATCACCTCGTTCAGCTTGCCGGTCGCGACGTCGAAGACGAAGCCGCGGACCGACTCCTTGTGCGGGATGAACGGGCTGGCCAGGATGCGCGCCTTGGACTGCCGCACGTCCTCCTCCAGGTCGGGGAAGGCCTCCGCTGACCAGGCCGGCTTGATCCCTGTCTCCTCCTGGATCGAGCGCTTGAACCCGTCGTCGGTGAAGGTCAGCATGCCGCAGTCGGTGTGGTGGATGAGGATGATCTCGCTCGTGCCGAGCAGCCGCTGGCTGATCGCCAGCGACCGGATCTCGTCGTCGGTCACCACGCCGCCCGCGTTCCTGATCACATGCGACTCCCCCTCGTTCAGACCGAGGATCGCGTAGACGTTCAGCCGCGCGTCCATGCACGCGACCACGGCGGTGCCCCTGGACGGCGGCAGGGGCAGCGGGCCGGTGAACTGCCCGGCGTACGCGGCGTTGTTCCGCAGGTACTCGTCGGTGGCGGTCATGACCGAATCTCCTCCTTGAGGTTGCCTAGGCTCGCGGCGACCGTGGCGACCGCCGATTCCGGGCTGCCCGGGACAGGCGCTTGCGTGAAGATCCCCGCGAGGCCGGCGACCGCGCTGTCGGCGGCCGGCTGCCATTTCCCTACCCATTCGGTGATAATTGCAAGATTCTCCGGCCGGGCGGCGACCGCGTACCTGGCCAGCGCCGCGGCCCAGGCCTGGTTGCGCGTGGTGTCCACCCCGGACTCCCTGAGCAGTTGCGCGGTCAGCCCGTCGCCGTTGGCCAGCGCGAGGTCGGCGAAGGCGTCCTTGACGAGGGCGTCGAACGCCGGCTTGACCACCAGGTTGAGCGCGGTGAACGCCTCGCCCCAGTCGTAGGCGAGCAAGAGCGTCTCAAGGGCCTGCCTGGCCGGCTGCCACGCCGGGTCGTCCTCCCAGATAGCGCGGGCGGCGGCGCCGTCGGCCAGGACCGCGCCATGCGCCAGCGACAGCGACTTGGCCCGGTAGGCGATCCACTGCAGGACGCGCAGCTCGTCCGCGGCCTGGAAGAACGACGCGTTGGTGACCGCCGCGCTCGGTCCGAGCTGGCCGACGTAGAGGCTGGTCATCTGCAGCACGTGGAAGGCGAAGCGGGCCGGCAGGTACAGCCGCCCGAGGACGGCGACCCAGGCCGGATCAAGCCCGGCGTCGTGGTCGGCGGCCTCGAAGTGGTCGACGACCCCCTCGGCGTATATCTCCCTGTCGTGCTGGCGCGCGATGTAGCGGCGGTAGGACAGCTGCGCCGGGTCCTTGAACCCCTCCCAGTCGGCCGCCTTGAGCGGTGAGCCCTCCCGGTAGCGCAGGTACCACTGGTTGATCGCGCTGCCCGGGTCCAGGTCGAACGGGGCCGGCTGCCTGCCGAAGTGGTAGTGGAACTTCCCTGTGACGATCTCGTACTCGTTGAGCCTGCGGCGCCCGGGGTCGGCGATCGACCAGGTGCGCAGCTTCCGCTGTGTCGCCGGGGTTGTCATTGGGTGTCCCCCCTTTCCAGGAACCAGACGAGCTCGTCATCGCCTGCGTAGTTCATCCGGCCGGCGAAGCTCGCGATCGCGGGCTCGAGCTCGGGCAGTGAGATCGGCCTGCCGAGCGCCTCGGACAGGCTGGCCCTGGTCACCCGCAGGTAGCGGGGCGCGTGGATGCGCACGTATCCGGCGCGGTCCTCGATGAAGAGCTCCACCCCCGGGTTGTCCTTTTCCAGCGCGGTTTCCAGCGCGTCCACGATGTCCGGATCGAAGCCGCGGACAACGGGTCCGACCAGTTGTTTCGGCTCGTCGCTCATGCGCGCACTCCAGAGATAGAGACGGAGATCTGCTCCCCAGCCACGCGGATGGGGAAGGCTTGCAGGCTGCAGTTGCCGGGGTTGACGCCCTGACCTGTCCGCAGGTCGAACTCCCACCCGTGGCCCGCGCAGGTGAGCACGTCGCCCGCGAGCTCGCCGCTGGCGAGCGGGAACCGTGAGTGCGGGCATTCTCCCTGGTAGGCGCGCACCTCGCCGCCGGGCAGGTGCGCCAGCAGGATCAGCTCCGCGCCGACGGTGACCGCGCGGATGTCGCCCTCCCATAGCTCGTCCAGAGTGGCCACGTCGGTCCACTCACTCATCGAAGAAGGCTTCGACGTGGTCCAGGGGAGCGGCCGGGATCGTTCGGACTAGCTGATCTTGAGCTATGACCCGGCCGCCTGCCCGCAGCCTGACCGGGGCCTGGCGGGGTGCGACCCGGTGCCCGACGACGTGGTGGGCGATCTTGCGCGCGACGACTTCGGCGGTGTCCTCGTCGTCGACGGCGACGAGCAGCGACACGATGTCGCCATCGAAGGTCGCGCTCAGCGGTAGCAGTGCCATGTCGGGTGTCTCCCTAGTGCTGGCCGTCGCGGCCGTTGGCCCAGGCGTAGCCGGTGGCGTCCTGGCCCTGCTCCGGCTCGGACAGGCCCATGTAGGCGAGGATGCCGCCGAGGTCGGGCGGGCTGATCTCGCCGGTCAGGAAGCGGTCGACGATCGACTTGTGGCCCTTGAAGCGGTCCGGGCGCTGGGTGAAGATCCACTTGCAGGGCTCGGAGCAGAACAGGTACAGCCGTCCCTCGTGGACGTGCCGCAGCGGGGCCGGGTCGGTGTGCGCGCCGGCCAGGACGCCGGCGGCGCGGACGATGGGCAGCTGGCAGATGTTGCAGGCCAGCGGCAGCGTCTCGGGGAAGGTAGCCGGGATGTCGCCGCTCCGGACGTTCTCGGTGATCACGTCCCAGTGGCGGCCGAACGTGCGGTTCCAGCCGGGGTACTTCTCCTCCAGCCACTCACGCTCGGCCTGCGAGACGCCGGCGTCGGGGTTCCACCAGACGGTGGGCCGCCAGTTCCAGACGACCGTGTGGATCGCGTGGTGGTACCAGCTCAGCTCCTTGACGAACTCGTCCCAGTACCAGGGGAAGTCGAGGCCGTAGTCGCGGAACTGTTCGGTGAACTGCTTGATGACCCAGTCCTCGATGAACTCCTTGAAGCTCATCTTGCGGCTCTCAAGCGGCGTGTAGTAGTCCATCGACAGGCCGGTGAGCAGCGCGAACGCGCGCCAGCTGCGCCAGAACATGTGGTCGATGAGGAACTGGCCGTAATCCTTGTGGCCGTTTTCTATCAGCACCTTGATCGTCGGCTCGCCCCGCTGCGCGTGCCGGGCCTCGTCGGTCTGGATGCTGGAGATGAGCGCGCCGAACTCCAGGTCGCCGACGTCGATCGCGTCCGCGGCCATGCCGAGGAACTGCAGGTTCGTGAACCCGGTCTCCAGCGTGAACGTGAGCTGCAGGGCGATGGAGACCGCGTCGTTGGCGACGAACATGTCGTCGAAGAGCTGGCGGACGGCGATCGCGATCCAGTTGTTGGTGTGGAAGGCCTTGAGCGCCCAGTCGCCGCGGGGCTCCTTCTCCAGCAGGCCGTAGGGGAAGAAGGCCTGGATCTGACCGTGCCTGACCTCGTCCAGGGTGCCGAACGTCGCGGTGTTCCGCCAGGCGGCCGCCCTGCCGAACCGGCCCATGCGGGCCTCGCCGATCGAGGCGAGGTACTCGGGCATCGTGATGGCGCCGTAGTGCGCGAGAATGACGGATTTCCAGCCCGGGTCGAGCTCGTCGAAGACCTTCGAGCGGCTGATCGCGTTCTTGAGGGAGTACGTGGTCGTGTCCTTGGTGACCTGGTTGTGCACGTACTCGCGGTAGGAGACCTTGTACGGCTCGTCCCAGGCGAGCCATTGGTCTTTGCCGACGCGATGGGAGCCGGAGAGCTCTTCGGGGAAGACTGCGTCTTCGGTGACGTAGCGGAAGGTCCAGTTTGTGTCGCGCGACAAGTCGTACCAGTCGCTGCGGGAGAGCTTGGGCATCGCTGTCCCCCTTTGTTCTGGCTGCGCTGGCGGGCGCCGGTCCCGCTGACTTCCTACTTTGTCTATCTACTTACTAGTCTATTGTCGGGTACGATGTCAAGGAGTCCTAAGTATTTAGGTGTTTTGCCACGTGATCGCCGGTTTGAGTCTGGAGGATGCAGCGCGCATGAGACCGCCAGGCAGTCCAGAGGAACGCCATCCCTCGCTGGACTCCAAGATCGTCGCCGCCCTGGACCGGGTCGGCGACGCCCTGCAGGTACTTGCCCGGCGAGCGGCCGGGGCACACGACCTATCGCCCACCCAGATGCGGGTACTCGTGCGGCTGTACTACGGCCCGCCGCCCGACGCGGTGGCCGGTGAGCTCGCGCGCGAGTTCGACGTCGCCGATCCGACGATGAGCGACGCGCTGTCAGCGCTTGCGCGCAAGGGGCTGATCGACCGGTCGCCGGACCCCGCGGACCGGCGGCGGCACGTGCTGGGGCTCACGGCCGCCGGGCGGGCCGTGGCGCATTCCGTGGCCCGCTGGACCGCGCCCGCGGAGGTCGCGAGCTCGGGCCTGTCGCGCTCCGAGGGCGAGGGGCTGCTGTCAACGCTGCTTGACTTGCTCGAACGGATGCACACGGCGGGCATGCTCAGCGTGGCGCGGACCTGCACCACCTGCGGGCATTTCGAGCGGGGGTCCGCGCCGGGCGCCTGGCCGGCCCGGCACCGCTGCGCCTACTACGGGTACCCGATGAGCACGTCGGACTTGCGCGTCGACTGCGCGGAACACGTTGCCCGCGGCGGCTCCGGTGCCGCCCGAGGTTAGGATCCCGACCTGGCCGACTGACCTGGCACCGTGGCCGACCGCGTGCCCGCGCAACTGACCGCCGCCCACCATTGCGAGCAATCTCGGGTGCTGGCGGCCGCCGGGGTCACGAAGGTCAGCACCAGGGCGACAACGATCATTCCTAGCGATGCGAGGAACCACACGGCCGCGAAGAACCACGATGCCCGGACGGAATGGCGCGTCCTGCGCCGGTACCGGGCTCGGCGGCGGGGGCGGCCCCGATGACGGACGCTCGCGAGCGGCCGGCGGGAAGGCATCTCCTCACCTGCCATCAGCCGGTTGAACCCGGCTGCCAGCGACGCCAGCTTAGGGTCCGAACCGGTCAGTTCGCTGGCTATCCGGCCCAGGATCTCGTGTTCCCGTGGGCTCAGGCTCACGCCCCCCACCTCCATGAAGCCCGTGCCCGGCCACAGCGCACACGGTTAACTCACTGCTCCCAGTTGCATTTGCTTGGCGGCACATCAACAAGACGGCTAGCGACCCTGGCGACCGTCTCCCCCGGAA